>JAICEJ010000198.1 GCA_025924215.1 Candidatus Binatia bacterium | reverse complement strand
GAGCCTTTCCGCCTATACCGATCCGTTGCATCGCAAAAAGCTCCAGATCCCGGAGCAGGTTAAGGCCGCGCTCGACGATCCGAATTTAAAAACCCCGACCTGGCGCGCGGCATTCGATCCCTCGAGGGCGGAAACGACGGTGGCGGGGCAAAAGTCAAAAAATTATTTGAGGATCGCGGAGTGAGAGAAGTGGAGTCAGTGCTGAGACCAATGTTTTTTCGGCTAAGCCCGGAAAAATGACATCTCAATGAGGGCAGAGCGATGATCGAGCTAATCACGTTGATAGAATTCATCGTTGCCTTTCTCATGGGACTTGCGGCTTGCTGCTTTCTCTTCTGGGGAATTCTTGATGGCGCCTTCGAAAATCTCGAAGATATCAAGCACCGAATTCTGGAGATTGAAAAAGATGAACCATGAACATCCCAGCTCGGATGAGCTTGAACACTACGCCGGCGGCGAAATCCATGCGCGCCACGGAATCGTAAACAGGTGGCTGCTGGGGCTGTACGCCGTGCTCTTCCTCTGGTCTATTCACTACCTCATTGGGCCGTTCGATGGATTGCGTCCTAAGTTTGAATTTTGGGGCTGGGGAGGGTTGGGGGCCGGATTATCCAGCAAGGGCGCTCAGGAAGGCGTGGAAGGGCTCCAGGTGACCGGCGTGATCGCCCTTTCGATTGTTTTCATTTCCATCATAGGCTTCTTCGGCTGGGTGGTGATGCTGGCGCGAAAGAAATAATTTCTTCGCGCTATCCGCCCGTTGATGCGCTCAGGATGAATAAAAGAAAAAGCGAAATGCAGCAATTCTGTCACTCAAGGAAAAAGTAACGCCTGATGGAGCTCTCTGAAAAAATCGTTTTAGCGCTTATCTGGATTGCATTGGCGCTGCTCGCATCAGATGCGGCCTTCAACCTTTTCAGCGCCGTCACTCAAGGTTCGTTTCGTTGATTGCTTGCGTCTGCCCTCACCTAGCAGGGCATTGACGAGGATTAAGATCGCCACTGCATACGTCGTACTCCCCACGGCGAACATGACAATCCCGCCGCCAATTTGATCTTCCCGAGGAGTCAAATCCCACAGCCGCAGAGCCGTTTCATAGTGCGGGTAGAGAACTTCTCTGGAAAGCGCAATCAGGCCGGCTAGGATAGTATCTTGAGTGGCGGCGAAAAACAGATACAAGATCCGAAGTCCGTGTTGAATAGGTGCAGGGCGAGACCCCGGCTGAATCACCGGCCACCAGAAAATCAGTGCAGTGAGAAAAAAAAGAACATGCTCGAGATCATGGATCCACGGCACGCGCAAAGCCGCGTCATAGAGAGCCGGATAATGCCAGGCCCACAGGTTGATGACATAGAGGCTCCAAGCGACGGGCATCGAGCCTAAGAGATCGCGGATGCGGCGTATCGCCGAATGACGATTCAGAAGATGGCCCGCGCGCAATCGGCGATTCCCCGCCAGGCCCCATAACAAGACCGGCACCGGGTTGGCCAGCAGGATAAATGGCGGCGCTAGCATCATCAGCAGCTCGTGCTGCACCATATGAGCGATGAGCAGGTAAGAGGCTAGGTCGTCGAGGGGTGACAACAGCGCTCCGCCGATGGCAACCAAAGCGACCGCATAGAACACCACTTGGGAAACCTTTGCCTCTCCACCCATGGCTCTCAGGCGCAGCCAGCCGCGAATATAAAGCGTTGCAAAAACAAACAAGACCGAAATGATCTCCCAACGCCAATGCCAATCCGTCAGCACGCTCTCGCCATCGGCGATATGCGCGTGCGCCGGTGCGGTCATTGGTATCGACCACAACGTTGCCGTGAAAAGGACCACCCAGCCGCTGTTTTCTTTGTTGGCCATCTGCAGCGCCCGATCACCGCACTGACGCATATCACAACCGTGTGGCATGTTAGAAATTGACATAAGGTTTGTTTGTGGTTCCGCCCAACTCCCATCGATAACTGGGGTAGTTTCATTCCGAGAGAGCAGCTTGTAATTAGATTCTCTCACACTGAAGTGCTCGAGCCTTACACGTCAATCGCGGCAATGAAATTTCGCGCAGCTATGACACTGCCAAGCCTTAACGCCAGTACAGAATCATCTTGGAGTTTCGCTCCGAACCTTGATACAAGCAGGGGATGTCACTCTCTACGCGCGCGAAGCTCGCAATTTGCGAGGCAAAAATCTTCTATGGCTGGGTGATTGTCGCCGTCGGCTTCCTCGCGCACATCGCATCTGCATTTTCGATATCGAGCACGCTGAGCGTTTTTCTTAAACCACTGTCGCAGGACTTGGGGATTTCCCGCGGTGTTTTCTCCCTGATTCGATCCGGAGAAATACTCGTTGGCGCGGTGGCAGCGCCGCTGGTCGGCTCTCTATTGGACCGGCATGGCGGGAGGTGGCTCATAGCCGCAGGTGGGTTAGTGTCGGGAGCGGGTTTTTTACTGCTGGGTCAGGCGCGGGATTTTTGGCAGTTTGCCATCGTTCGCTGGCTCCTTATCAGCCCAGGCGACACGCTCATGGGCTCCATGGTCGTGAATGTTTCAATCTCCCAATGGTTCGTGCGCATGCGCGGCCGCGCTCTCGCCCTTGCCGGCATGGGACATGGCTTAGCCAAAGTGTGTATGCCGCTACTGGCAGCCTCGCTCATCCTTTACGTCGGCTGGCGCGGCGCATGGGTCGTCTTTGGCGTGCTAACGCTCGCGCTGGTGGTCGGTCCTTCGTTACTGCTCATGCGGCGGCGCCCGGAAGACATGGGTCTTTTGCCAGATGGCAGATCGACCGGTGAAAGCGACAGCGTTCTCGCAGAGCAATCAAACAGGTTGAAATCGCGCCGGCGCCCGGCTGAGGAGGCGACCTGGAGCCGTAGTGAAGCATTACGCACCCGCGCCTTCTGGCTCATTGTCACCACCTTCGGAGTTGCGCACGTGGGCGTGACCGGCCTCAACCTTCACGTATTTTCCTATGTCAGCGATCAAGGCCACCCGGCGATGGTGGCGGCGCTGGTGATGAGCATCATTGCTGTGATGCAATTCAGCACACCCATGGTCTGGGGAGTGCTAGCCGAACGCGCAAACGTCGCTAGGCTGATCATGGCGAAGTTTTTAATTCAGGCGTTCGGCATTCTGTTGGCGCTTTCCGATCCCGGAGTTGTTTCCCTCTATGCCGGCTTTTTCCTTTACGGAATCGGCATGGGTGGGACCTCAATCTTGGCGGAGATGATTTGGGCCAACTACTTCGGGCGCATCTCGCTCGGCCGAATCCGCGGCATGGGCTCCTTGATCACCAGCGCATTTTCCGCCGGCGGCCCGCCGTTCTTCGGTTTGTTGTTCGACGCCACCCAGAGCTATTCCCTCTCCTTCAGCATCTTCATCGCCATGCTGTTCGCCTCGGCGTTCCTAAGCCTTTTCCTAAGAGCGCCGGTAAAGTAACCCTCATTTTTGCTTCGGCTCGTTACTTGTGCGCGATAGCAATTCTGTCTATCTTCCATGTTTCGGAGCCACGAACACGTGAAGCCAGAGATCAGTACCTACGTTGAACCACATGCGCAATTTAACGGCCCGATCCGGCGAGCGGGCATCAATTGCAATCTTTGGTACATGATCGCGATGTCGTCGGAAATCCAACAACGACCAGTGCGACGGGAGATTTGGAAACAGCCGGTCGTGCTTTTCAGAACTCGACAGGGCGAGATGCGCGCATTAGAAGACCGCTGCGCGCACCGGCTTGTGAGATTAAGCCGCGGACGGGTGAAAGACGACAACATCGAGTGCGCCTATCACGGCTGGCAGTTCAACGGCGCCGGCCGCTGTGTGCATATTCCGCACCTGGGATCCAGAACGACTTTGCCAAACTGCGCAGTTCGATCGTTTCCGGTAGTCGAAAAGCACGGTTTCGTCTGGATATTTCCGGGCAACCCGGCATTGTCGGATACTACTGTCCCTATGGAAATGAACGAATGGGATGACCTCAACGAAATCTCCAGCTTTGTGACGTTGAGGACTCGAGCTCATTTTTCCTACCTCATCGAAAACTTGATGGACATGTACCACGGCAGCTTACATGCGCAGTACCAGGTATGGACCGCCGAATCGCTCAAGGAAGTGGTTGAAGGCGAAAAACAGGTATCGGCAACTTACCAAGCCACGACGTACTACGAGGTAAAAGATCTGGGCTCCATTCTCCAGCTGTTCATTCCTTCACTCCGAAAGCTTCATTCGGTTCCTCTAACCGTCACCTATGAATATCCCAACTGGAAGTCGGCGCTTGGAGAGGACTTCAAAATCTATTGTCTCATTTGCCCGGTTAACGAACGTTCAACCAATGCTTACCTTATTCACTACACATCCCTGGCGAAGTTCAAAGGCTTGAATAATGCGCCGGTTGCCATTCGACGCCTTCTGAAGCGCGTTCTGAGCAATGTCGCTAAAAAATTGTTGGCAAATCTAGTTCGTCAGGACGTCATAATGATCGAGGACGAACAGGCAGCCTTCGACCAGGAGCCGCTGCGCCAGCCATTTGAAGTCAACCGCGCCATCCGCCGCGTACAGGAACTGGTTCGGCGCCAGGCAACTGACCGACCGCTCAATTAGCACATCGGCTGGGCGCGCTCTCAGGATTTCACACGGATGCTTAGAAGCTTTTTGCGCTCCAAAATAAAAAGCAAACTTAGCGGTTATAGCGTCGTCATCAACCAACCCGATCCGACTAAACCCCGATCCGTTCAGTCAGCCAAAAAAGTTGCTGTCGTGGGCGGTGGGCTGGCCGGGATCGGCGCGGCATCCCTGCTCGGCGAGCGAGGGTTCCAAGTGACCTTGTTCGAGCGCAATCATTATCTCGGCGGCAAAGTCGGCTGCTGGGATGTTCCCTTCGAAGACGGCAACATTACCAAGGTCGACCATGGCTTCCACGCGTTTTTCCGGCACTACTACAACTTACGATCGTTCATGGAAAAGATCGGCGCAGCCGAACATTTGAAAACCATCGCCGACTACCTGGTTCTGACCAAAGATCGACGACATTTTAGTTTCAAGAACGTCGAGACAACGCCGGTACTGAACATCTTATCTCTGGGCAAGAATAAATTTTTCAGATTTCGCGAGGTATTGTTCAGCCCGGCAAGCTGGAGGATGGGCGAGTTCCTGGAATACGATGCAGCAAAAACCTTTGCCAAATATGACTCCAGCAGTTTCGCAGAGTTCTCAAGGGAAGCGAGTTTACCGAAGTCTCTGCAACTGATTTTTAATACCTTCGCCAGAGCTTTCTTCGCCCCGGTCGACAAGTTGAGCACAGCCGAGTTGATGAAAAGTTTTCATTTTTTCTACCTCAGCCACAATCATGGCTTGCTTTATGATTATTTCGACACCGACTATCAAGAGGCGTTGATCGAACCGGCAACCCGGTACCTAAATCAACACAATGTCGCCATCAAACTAAACCGAAGTGTGGAAGAAACGCGGCACGACAATGACACGTTCATCGTCGAATCGGAGCCGTTCGACTACCTGATTCTAGCGACCGATGTGGTCGGGACAAAAAACATCTGCGCAAACTCTCCGTGGATCAAGACATATTCGGAAAAGACCTACTCGGAATTAATCTCGTTGAAGGCTTCCGCCGGCTACGCCGTGTACAGAATGTGGTTAAACAAAAGAACCGGCGACGAGTTACCGGTATTCATCATTACCGAGAAGCATGACGTTCTCGACTCGGTTACTTTCTACCATCAATTCGATAAAAGCTCGGCGGCGTGGGCGCAGGGTTCCGGCGGTGGCGTTTACGAGCTGCACTGTTATGCGCTACCCTCCGGCGCGGTGTCGGAAAAGGATGTCAAGGCGGCTTTTGTGGCCGAACTCCATTTTTATTTTCCGGAGCTTCGAGATGCCAAAATAATCCACGATCATCTTCAAATCAGGCATGACTTTACCGCGTTTTATACAAACCTGAACAAGAGCAGACCCGAGTTCACAACCGCCATACCGAACCTCTATCTCGCCGGCGACTGGGTAAAGACGGGCACTCCGGCAATGCTGATGGAAGGAGCCTACACGTCCGGGATTATGTGCGCCAACAGCATTCTGACCAAGCACGGCCTCCAGGAGGAACCGGTACGATCGGTGCCGACTCGGGGAATCTTCGCTTAGAGCTTCAGCTAATCTCGGAACCTAAATGTCACTAACCTATTTGGTGTTAAATCTCTGCATCATCGCCGTACCCGTATGGTACACACCGGACAAGCGTACCGCCTATTATCGTCGGTTGCCGGCGCTGGGTTTTTCGATCGCCGTGGTGAGCACCTGCTATTTGCTCTGGGACATACTGGTCACCGCACGCGGCGAGTGGAGCTTCAACGGCAAATACTTGACCGGCGTGCAGATCCTCAACATTCCTCTCGAAGAAGTTCTATTTTTTATCACCGTTCCGTATAGCTGCTTGTTCATCTATGAGGTTGTGCTGTATGCAACGAAAAGCAGCAAGTTCAGACTGCCGGCGAGTGTTATCAGCGCACTGATCCTCGCTCTACTCGGGTCAAGCCTCGCCTTCTATCCGCAAGGCTACACCGCCAAGGCATTGGCCTCCTGCGGTTTTTTTCTCATGATCGCACTCTTGCTAGATCGGCCGCTTCTCGAAAGCAAACAGTATTGGATCTGGTTGGCGATCTGTTATGTGCCCTTCCTAATCATCAATACGGTGCTGACGGCGCTTCCTGTGGTTGAGTACAACAGCAAGGCGATCTGGGGATTCCGCGTCGGCACGATTCCGCTAGAGGATTTCTTCTATAACTACGCGATGTTGTCCTTCTACCTGTTGGTTTATCGGATCGCTAAGAATTCCTTCAATAAGCCGTCCATGCCTTAAGCTTCAAAGCTCTTCTGCGTTGCAATGCAGAAAGCCTTCCTTGCTCTCTTCAGAATTCGTCAAGGATCGTATCTGTGCTCTCTGTTCAATGCTGTTGTATGAACTGATTGATCGGCGCAGCTGGACAGAAGAGATTGCCATAACCGAATTTCGTTCGCTCGATCCCACGATTTCTGATATTGACCTCGTTTCAAAGCCATTCACTAACAAAGCCTCGACGGGAGGTTTTCCATGAAGCCGATAACCTCGCTATTATTTTGCCTGGTTCTTTTCACTACGCCGGCTACGAGCTTGCCCGCTGACAGGCTCTTGGGAGTTCATTCTGCGCGTGTCATGTCTCAGTCGATGCCATGGATTGCCGAAGAGGCGGGACTCTTTCGCCGATACGAGCTTGAGTTTCCGCTGGTCTACATCGGCTCTTCGCCGCTCGCGACAGCCGCTATGCTCGGTGGAGACGGAGAACTTCTAATGGACGGAGGTCTGGGGCCCGTGCGCGCTTTTGTTCAAGGGACCACCGAGCTCGTCTGCATCGGCGGACAGAAAAACATTTTGACCCAGAGTATTTTGGCCAAGCCGCCGATCAAGAGACTCGAAGATTTGCGGGGAAAGAAGGTCGGCGTTACCCGGATCGGAGCCACGACCCATTATTTTGCAACTCAGGCCTTTCGCAAAATCGGCATGGAAGCAGGACGGGACTACACGATGATCCAAACCGGCGGAGCACCGGAGATGCTTGCGGCACTGGTAAGCGGCGCGATTGACGCCGGCACTCTATCATCGCCCTTGGACGCCCAGGCCGTCGCCCTAGGCCATCAGTACATCGTCTATGGACCGGATCTTCGCATTCCTCAGGTTGCCGTGGGATTTATGACGCGACGCTCGACGCTCGCCAAGCGACCTCAGGTACTCGGACGATTCATGCGCGTGATGGCGGAAGCTGCAAAGATTCTGCACACCGACAAAGAATTTACCTTCAAAGTCTTGGGCAAACAGCTGAGGATTGACGACCGTAAAATTCTCGAGACCGGTTACAACGCCGAAATCAAAGCCTTGGAGCCCAGGCTGACGATCAGGTCTGAGGCTTTTCAGGCGGTGCTGGACGACGTCGCGCAGATCGATCCACGTGCCAAAAAGGTCAAGCCGGATGATCTCATTGATCGGCGATTTCTTGATGAGATGACCAAGAGCGGTTTCTTCGACCAGCTCTGGGGAGAAAAATCTTAAGTTGACCGCTCGTTCCTCTACGATTGAAGGCGAGGCTGCCGCGCCGGCGAAAGGTCCGCCCTTTCAGTGCTGCAGGAGAGCGAGAATCATTCACTGACAAATGACGGTGTCTGTGAGTGCCAGGGCTTCTCGTCAGCGGCAGCTCATGCCGGGACGGTAAACCTGGTGGATTGTTGAACCGCTACTCCCACCTTGCGCCGTACCGCCGCCAGGTAAATGAATATTGCCATCGATGAATGCCAGTCCAGTCACGCCATGCACCGCAATCGGCATCGGCTCCAGGGCATGCCAGGTATCACT
>JAICEJ010000197.1 GCA_025924215.1 Candidatus Binatia bacterium | reverse complement strand
TTAACAGTTCCGCCGGGTCAATCTAGTCTTTGTCTTCCTGCCACAGCTTGCCCGAGCTCGAGTCAATCGACCGCTTAGTAGTTGCCTCGAGGCGTCACAATCGGAGCAAGTCAGATGACAATACGTAACAGCGCGCGAGCGGTTCGAGCTGTCCCTGCAAATGAGCGAGAGAGTCCCAGGGCTTACCACTTCTGCCATGTAATCAGTGCGGCACAAGGCTGCGGCAATTGTGAGCGTCATCCGCCGAAACCGTCGCTCCACAATTGTGACGTTTTGATGGGTATAGACAAAAAAGATGCACTTCCCGCCAGTCAGTTGAGTCGAGCCAAAAGTACCGATTCCGAGCCTAGTGCACGCGGGTCGTTCTAGATCACCACGTGCCTAAAGCGCTGTATCTTGAACGGCATTCCCGCGATGGAGTCGGCTCTTTCAATTCATGGATAGTTACTGCCATGAACGCCTCGCTCGGGCTTCAGTGATGCCAAGCTATCACTTTAGCATTCCGAGGCGCTACAATTTTTGCTGACCTCGAGGTCCTAATCTTTAAACCAAAGTTGCAATTCAGTAACGAATTTTCCGCGGTTTAGGTTTTTCGTTTGTGTTATCGTTCGCTCGGGATGCGCTACAAAGACAAAACAAACCCCTCGTTAAATTCTTCCATGCAGGATATTCTTCCATCAAGCGTGCGCAAGCCAAAAGGAGACAGTCATGGCCCAAGTCACCGGAAGTCATCTTATCTGCAGAGCACTCAAACTCGAAGGCGTCAAGAACATCTTCGGCCTCGCCGGCGACCATATTCTGCCGCTGCTCGACGTGATGTCCGATCAGGACTTTCGCATCATCGACACGCGCCACGAGCAGGCCGCCGTGCATATGGCCGACGCCTGGGCACGGCTCACCGAACAGCCGGGCATTTGCATGTACACGACTCCCGGCTTTGCCAATGCCATCCCCGGTTTGACCAATGCGCTGCACACCGAAGCGCCGATCCTATCGATCGCCGGCTCAGCCGATATGCACGACCTGGGGCGCGGCGCGCAGCAGGAGATCGATCAGGTTCACATGGCCGCGCCGGTGACCAAAGGGTCGTTCCTGGTCGATAACGTGAAACGAATTCCGGAATTCATCGCCCGCGCCATGCGCCTGGCGTTCAGCGGCCGGCGCGGGCCGGTGCATTTGACCATTCCCATCGATATTCAGGAGCAGAGTGTCGAGGAAGACGAAGTCGTGTTCATCGAGCGCGACGGCTATCGCCCCAACGCGCCGCAGTTAACCGATTCCGAGCGGGTGCGCAAAGCGATAGCTTTGTTAAATCGAGCCGAGCGGCCGCTGCTGATCGCCGGCACCGCCGCCGGTTACACGCTATCTGGTGAATCGTTGCAGCGCTTCATCGAAACGACCAAGATGCCGCTGGTCACGGAAGAGCAATCGCGCGGCATCGTCGGCGACGATCACCCCTACGTCTTCGGCTATTTCGAGCGCGGTCTCAATCGTGCCGCGGCCAAAGTGCGCGACGCCGATGTCGTCGTGCTGTTGGGCCGCAAACAGGACTTCATCATCGGCTTTTGCCGTCCGCCGCATATTGCGGCGAATGCAAAAATCATCCAGATCGATCCTTCTCCGTTGGAGATCGGCCGTAATCGCGGCGTCGATGTTGGCATAGTCGGCGACGTCACCAGCATTGTTGACCAGCTGAACAACGAGGCGGCCAATCACCAGTGGAAAGAGCTCACATGGATAGAAGAATTGCGCGCCGCTCGCGCGGCCCAATCAGAGTGGGCGGAGAAATTGATTCAGCGCACGGCGCCGATGCACGCGCTTTACGTGCACAAGACGCTCAAATCGATTCTCACGCCCGACGACTGTCTGATCTTTGACGGCGGCGATTTTTGCCATTTCGGCCGCTCCTATCTACCAGCGCTGAAGCCGAAACGCTGGTTGAACGTGTCGAGTTTGGGTATGCTCGGTTCCTCGTTGCCCTCGGCGCTCGCCGCGAAAGTCGCTTATCCTGATTCGCGCGTGTTCGTGCTCAGCGGCGACGGCGCTTTCGGTTTCAACGCCATGGAGTTCGACACCGCGGTGCGCCACAAGCTCAACATCATAGAGATCCTCGGTAACGATTCGGCGTGGGGCATCGACCGGCAAATCCAACTCGGCCTCTATGGCCGCCCGGTTGCCACTGATTTATTGCAAACTCGGTACGACGAAGTGGTGAAAGGGTTGGGTGGCTACGGCGAGTTCGTCGAGCGCGCCGCCGACCTCGCGCCGGCCCTGCAGCGAGCTATGGCAAGCGGCAAGCCCGCGCTGCTCAACGTTGCCGTCGAGCGCGCCATCAGTCCAAGAGCCGAAGCTGCCATCGGCCGCAGAAAAGCCGCAGCACAAAAGTAACTGGGCTAAAACAATGCTCCGATCGCCAATTACTGTTCTTCGAAAGGAGGAGGTTATGCTAAACACTCAAAGTCACGGGCTAAAGTTTCGTGCCTTGGCATTGATCTTCTTTGCGGTATTCTTTACTGGCGCGGAGCAGCCAAGGGCTGCGGAAAAACTTAACACTGCTTTTTTCTCTCCTGCCCCTGGCGCATCAGCGGTAATCTGGGTGGCCAAAGAAGCGCGGCTGTTCGACAAGCATGGCCTCGACGTCGCGCCAATTCTCATTCCCAGCAGTGTGCGCGCACTGCAGGCGATCCTCGCCGGCGAAACTGCCATCGGCGAAAGTGCCGGACCGGCGGTTGCTAGCGCCCGTATCGCTGGAAGCGATGTAGTGGCGATCGCGGGTAATTCAAATATTCTCACATATTATTTTGTCACCTTGCCGGGAATCAAACGACCGGAGGATTTAAAGGGTAAAATGGGCGCAAATCACAGCCCCGGAACCATCGCCGACTTTGCCCTGCGGATCAGCCTAAGCAAGCTGGGCCTGGATCCGCTTAAGGATGTGAGTTTACGCCCGATCGGTGTTCTTCTCGACCGAGTCGCTGCGATGCAGAAGGGAATTGCTCAGTTCACTGTCCTCACTGAAGCGGAAAAGCCCATCGTCGACAAGCTCGGCTTCCCGGTGATGCTCGATCTGATCTCGCTGAGGATACCGTTTCCCCAGCGCGCGATTTGCACAACAGCCAAGGTCATCAAAGAGCAGCCGGACACGGTGCGACGATATATACGGGCTTATGTCGAGGCAATCCATTATTTCAAGAACCGCAAAGAAGAGACCATCCAGATCATGCGGAAATACTCGCGCGTGGAAGACCGAAAGGTGCTTGAACACACCTGGTCCTGGTTTACTCAGGAGATGCCGGCTAAACCCTACCCGCCACTGGAAGGCTACCAGAGCGTCTTGCGGGAAATGTCCTTGACGAATCCAAAAGCGGCGATTATGAACGCGCAAGAAATGATCGACGCCCGCTTCGTCAAAGAACTGGACGACAGCGGAGTTATTGAAGCGCTCTACAAAAAATAAGTTTGCCGGCCTAAGTAGCGAGTTATTTGAAGACTCTGCAGAGTCTAAAACGAAATATAGTGAGTACCAAAATTTCCGCTTACGTGACTGCGCATCGATGTCGCGCCGAGGACACTTTCACAGTTTGTACGCGAGCATGATACCGTCGCGAAACGGCAGAAGCACGTTTTCGACGCGCGGGTCGCTTTGAATACGGTCATTTAGAACGTTGACGATGCGCGCGTCTTCTTCGGTTGGATTGAGCACGCGGCCGTAGCGCAGCATGTTATCGGCTATTTCGACGAGGATATGCCTATGAGTGAAAAAATTGCGCCTTTTCGCGCCGACCACGTCGGCAGCTTGCTAAGACCGCCGGAACTGTTGAGCGCTCGTGAGCAGCATCAGGGAGGAACTCTATCGAGCGCCTCGCTGCGGGAAATCGAAGACCGCTGCATTCGCGACGTAGCCAAGCTGCAGGAAGAAATCGGCCTGCAAGGCATCACGGATGGCGAATATCGCCGCACCATCTGGCATGCAGATTTTTTGCGGCAGATCGAAGGCGTCAGCGTCAAGGAAGGCGTCGCCGACGGCGCTGGCGTTGCTCGCAAGTTTCAGTCGGGTGGACAAGAAATCGAACGGTCACCGACGCGGTTTTATACAACAGGCCGTCTTGAGCGCAGCCGGGGGATTGAGACCGACAATTTTAAATACTTGGCTTCGGTGACTACTCGGACGCCAAAGCTGTGCATTCCATCGCCGACAATTCTGCACATGCGCGGCGGACGCGACGCGGTCGACAAACAGGCGTACCCTGACATGGATCGTTTCTACAGTGACCTGGCGCAAGTCTATCGTGAAGAGATTCGCGCCCTGGCGGAGCTCGGTTGTACCTATCTACAACTCGACGATCCGAACATGGCCTATCTTTGCGACGAGAAGATGCGCGAGAGCGTGCGCCGCATCGGCGAGGACCCCAACCAGCTCCCGCGCATATACGCAAAACTAATTAATAACTGCATCGCGGACCGGCCGGCAAATATGACCGTATGTATGCATATTTGCCGGGGCAACTTCCGCAGCGCCTGGGCCGCCGAGGGCGGTTACGATCCGGTGGCTGAGATTCTATTCAACGAATTCAAGCTTGACGGTTTTTTTCTCGAGTACGACTCGCCTCGAGCCGGGAGTTTTTCACCGCTCCGCTTTGTCCCCAAACAAAAAAAGATCGTCCTCGGCCTGGTAACAACCAAAAGCGGTGAAATGGAAACCGCAGACCAACTCAAACGGCGCATTGATGAAGCAGCCCAATATGTACCTCTTGAACAGCTCGCGCTCAGCCCTCAGTGCGGTTTCTCGAGCACAGTCTTGGGTAATAACATCAGCGTCGATGCCGAGGTTGCAAAGTTATCGCTGGTCGTACGAGTGGCCAGTGAGGTTTGGGGTTAACGTTTGCGGCCGATGGGGATGACAAGGTAGCGCCTAGCGACTACCAGGTCCGTTGGCGACTTATAAGTAAGGATTAGTGCTGTCCACTCTAGATATAGAGCTGTGGATGGAAAAAACTCCGTCTAGGCTTCCGCTTCGGCAGATTTTTTGTTGAGCCGACGGCAACCATGCCGAACGGCTTTAAAGACCTAATCGGTGGATTTTTTCGGCGGGTACGGCAGATCGCGATTAGGATCCTTGATCGGCGGCGGGACATCTCCGGATAAACCATCGAAGTCGGCTTCGCCAGAAGAATGGTGAACAACCGCCCCGTCACCTGGCTGCGGACCCCTTTCTCCTCCCCAACTACGCCCACCCCAACCGAAGATACGCGTGAAGAAATCTCCTATCGATTGAAATGTTGCCATGGTAATCCTCCCCAAATAAGACTAGCTCTGCTGAGGGGCGAAGCCAAGACCGGGTTCCACTCCTTTATCCATCGCAAGTCAGCAACGTCCATGCCATTTAAATCAATAAGTCGGGAACGCCGAGGGGGAGATCTCTAACCTCCATTTATCTGATTATGTGAAGCGCAATTAAAGCGGGATTCCGTAGGGCCTGGAATCGGTCAAGTCGCATCATCCCTGTCCCAACTGTAAGATCGGCAAAGGGCTGTTGCCGCTTCCTGTTTCCTGTATTGTTGCGGGCCAGTGTGTTTCGGATTTTCATTTGACGCGGCCTATCGGCTTAAGTAGCTTCTTCGGATGAGAGACCAAAGCCCGCAATCCATTTACCACCCCTACCAGAAGGATGCAGGCCAACGCTGGCGGGCACTCGTATATCTATCAATAGCTGAATTATTTGCCCTCTCACTCTGGTTTAGTGCCACTGCCGTGCTTCCAGCGCTGTCGACCGAATGGCAACTCAGCGATAGCGGTCGGGCCGGACTCACGATCGCTGTTCAAGTAGGCTTCATCATCGGAACACTCCTGAGCGCTCTCGGTAATCTGCCCGATATATACCCTCCCCGGGTTCTCATGGCGATCAGCGCCGCCGTTGGCGCAGTCGCAAACGGCGCGCTGGCTCTATGGGTGGACAATCTTGCACCGGCTTTGGTCTTGCGCGTTATCACTGGTATTTGCATGGCCGGCGCCTACCCGCCGGCCATGAAGATTATGGCGACATGGTTTCGCGACGACCGCGGAGTTGCGATGGGAATCTTGATCGGCGCGCTTACGGCTGGTTCGGCGATTCCGCATCTGATTCGCGGCGCCACCGACCTTCCGTGGCGCCAGACTCTGCTCGCGTCGTCGCTGCTCGCCGTATTGAGCTGTGTGATCATCTTGGTCTTAGTCAGGGATGGTCCTTACCGATTTCCACCCGCGCGGTTTGACATTCGCATGGCCGGCGCCATTTTTCGCGAGCGTGGATTGCGGCTCACATGCTTCGGCTATTTCGGACACATGTGGGAGCTATATCCGATGTGGGCGTGGATCGGAGTTTTTCTTGCCGAAAGCATTCAGATCCGAGGCGCCAACGATTACTTCGGCATGCATCCAAGTGTTGCGGCCTTTCTTGTGATCGCGATCGGTGCGCTCGGCTGCTATATCGGCGGGGTGGTATCGGATCGTTGGGGACGGACAACTCTCACGATGGCCGCCATGGGTTTGAGCGGTCTCTGCGCCCTCCTCATCGGTTTCACCTTTGGAGGCCCTCCCGGTGTCACTCTCGCCATAGCTATTCTATGGGGCATTACTGTCATTGCTGATTCGGCTCAATTCTCCACCGCAGTGACTGAGCTTTCGCAGCCCGCCTATGTCGGGACAGCGCTGACGATTCAGACTTGCGTCGGCTTTGCTCTCACAGTGGCGTCGATCTGGATGATTCCCGTGGTCGTCAGCTGGGTAGGATGGCGCTGGGCATTCGTCGGGCTGGGTGTGGGACCATTTCTGGGCGTGGCCGCCATGGGCCGCCTCCGTGACCTTCCGGATTCATTGAAGCTCGCCGCCGGCCGGCGCTAAGATATGAATTTCGAATTGCCAATCCGAACCAACCGCCAAACAAATTCGAAATCCGAAGCACGAAATCCGAAAGAAAAAGCATCCAAATAAATCTCAAACGCGAAAAAGCCAAAAACTCCGCTCGATTCAACTCCGTCTTATGTTCGGGGTTTTAATTTGTTCGAGCTTCGAATTTCGGATTGTGCTTTCATCGTATTTGTTTCGAGCTTCGGACTTAGTGCTTCGAATTTGCTCATGAGACCTTTGCCGCTCTCCGTGACTTTGAGGTTGTTCAGGGAAATACTTTGCGGCGTACCTTGCGCGTCACGAAGCAAGCTAACCTTGGATCAAAAAGGAATGGTTCAACACGATCAAGACTCCAGATGCGAGTAAAGCCACACCGACGGGAGCGCTCAGCTTGCGGCCCCAAGGCATATTCTTCTCCATCGCCATAAGCGCGCCAAGGGCCAGCATCCAACCGACATTGCCGATGCCGACAGCGAACATCAGGAGCATCAAGGCCCAGCAGCAGCCCACACAAAAAACCCCATGATGGACGCCGAGCAAGAGCGCGTTTCGGTGTTCATGCCGGCCGCGCCAGTGTTCCATGACAAAACTCAAAGGCGCTCGGCATTTGTCCAGACAGCGGTATTTGAGCCCGGTGAACTGAAAACCGCCGGCCAACAGCAGCGTGCCCGCTCCAATGACCCAGCCGTTGGTGTCGAGCCAAGGACTTCGTTCTACAGCTTGATGCACCAGCCAATCGGCTGAATGGGCGGCAATGCCGAAGACAAGCCAAACACTTAGGTAGCCGGTAATCACCTCGATCATGAGTTGCCATCGATCCGGCCGGCGCATGATCAGGCGGCGGAATATCTCGAGCAATGGCAAGGTGGTCGGCAACATCATCGCCGCCGTCATGAGGACCCAGCCAAGCAGGTAGAGCACGATAGCGAGAACGGCCGATCCGCTGAGGCCCAACTCGCCCAGGTCTGCATGATGGAGATAGCGGCCATAGGGTGAGCGATCCCAGATCCAAAGAATCAGCCATGCCACGCCGATCAACGAGCCCATCAGCCATAGGAAGAGTCGACGATCAGCAGCGGGGCTTATGCGCAGAGCTTGCATAACGGGCCGGGGGAAGCCGCAAACAAGAACGATTTAACCACACCCAATTAGAACAAGAATTTCGCGCGCAAAGACGCAAAGGGCGCCAAGGTAAGCGAAGCTTGCGCAACTTTGCAGCGTGACGCGACCAGGGTTACTGTTTGGTTTTCCAACCGGGCATCAGGCTTCAAATACAAACTTTCCCTGAATCGCGTTGTGATCCTTAAGGTCGATGCTTTGGCCCAATTTAGGATTATCCATCTTGTATTTGGTTGCCTTGGCAACGTATGCCGGTGAACCGGGAATGGTCGAAAAAACCGAATCGTGGAGCGTTGTCACGTCGCCGTTGGGACCGCGGAAAGGTTCCATCTCGCAATCCGCGACATTGCCGATCCGCAAGGTTCCCTTACCTTCCT
>JAICEJ010000196.1 GCA_025924215.1 Candidatus Binatia bacterium | reverse complement strand
CTTCTACGTTGAAAAAGGCCACCAGCTCGGTGACGAACACCAGGGGTTCCGGCACACGCGACCAGCGTCCCAGGGCTCCCATCAACGTGGCCCGCGGATGGATGTATTCCTTGCGCGCATTCTCGTCGCCACTGGAAACGATATTCACCACCGGCGATACGGCTTGAAAGAACCCGCCGGAGAAGTCGGCGGAACCGTGATGGGGAACTTTGAAGACCTCCGATCGCAGGTTGAGCGCGCCGCGGTTGTGCTCGCGCGCGAGAAAGCGGCTGGTTTCCTCATTGAGATCACCGGCAAACAGGAAACTAAAGCCGCCATAAGAGAGTCGGAAAACGATTGAGTGACCATTAATCGTGTGCCCGGCGGACAAGCCTGTGAAGCCTTCTTCTGCCAAATCAAGAGAGGCATGTCCCACGCGCGGTCCTTTGGGTGGTGTGCCGAGAAATCTGAGCCCGCGCACGTTGCCGCTCTCGGTTATGGAGGGGCCGAGAACGTCGATCTGCAGCTTGCCGTCGTTGAAGAAGCCGAATGCTTCACTGTCACCGAACTCAAGCCGCCGAAAGGAGACAGCGCCACGAGAACTATATTCTTTCAAGGCGGCTTTCCACCGCCGAAACGGCTGGTTCATCTCATCGTCACGCACCTGCAGTAAATCATCGACGAGTCCCGTTATGATAACTTTTTTGCCGACTTGCTTAGTCGGGCCAAGCAGCTCTCGATCGGCAACCGGTTTATTATTCTTTGTCGCCGGCCGCTTCACCAGCCCGTTGTGGTATATCCTCTGCGGGTGGATGAAGATCCGCTTGAGCTTGTTATTGTGGATCTCGGATTTATGAATTTCGACGAGTCCTGAAAAATGGTCGGCATCGCCATGGGTGATAAGAATGCAGTCGACGCGTTTAGGTTTTTCGATGCTGGTGCCGCGAAACCGGGCCGCCAGGTAACGCGCGAACAGTTGGTTGTCGCCGCCATCCACCAAAATGATCTTTCCATCGGGAGATTCGATGATACTGCCATCGCCTTGCTGGACATCGACGAAGTTTACCCTAAGCACCTGATTTTGTTCTCGCGGCACGATAATGTCACCAGGTTTGATGCGCGATGCTTTTGTCGGTTCGATGAATCCGCCTCGCCTGGAGGGGATTAAGCTCCCGTCGGAACCTGTCTTGAAGCTGGTGACCTCAACTTCCAGATGAGTGCTCTTTTGATCAGTGACCGTGATTTCATCGCCCCATGCCAGGGTGCGGCGCAACGATTTGCGTCCGCGCTTGTCCCAAACGTCAGCCAAGTCGAGGTTAATGACACATTGAGTTGACATTGTCCGGTCCTTCTTTACGGCAGCTAAGCGCTGGCTATCGATGCTGCCCGGTCGAGAACAGTGACAAGGCCATCATAGTTGCGCCACAGAGTGCGATGCATGCTTTGTCTGTTTGATTTCGATCTCTACGCGAATCGGTATGAAAAAACAAAAGCAGGGATTTAAAATTCGCTGCGACATGAGACATTATGGCGGCCAAGCGCAATCAAAGCTCGGAACTCACAGCCGCTGCCCTAAATGAATAAACTTGACGTTCGAAACCTGCCGTTTTATTGGAGCGGTATCCGATTCGTGAAAGGAGAAGTTATGTGGAAACGTATTCTCATCGCGGTGATCGGTGTTTTCGCGTTTGTCGATCAAGCTGCCAGTCAATCGGTTCGCGGCGCGTTTCCTTCGCCCAGCATCCAAATTCTGCCAATGATGGTTGGCGCTGAAAAAAGTTTTTACAAGCGCGAGGGGCTGGATATGGAGCTGGTCTTCGTGCGTGGCGCTTCCACCGCCGTACAAGCGCTTCTGGCCAATCAGATCCACTTCATTTTTTCAATTGGACCACAAATGCCCGCCGTCTGGGAAGGAAACGATATCATGTTACTAGCGCAACAAGTGGGACGGCCAACTTTCTCGCTCGTGGTTACGCCGGATATCCAAAAAATCGCGGATCTCAGAGGCAAGAAAATCGGTGTCACCTTCGGCGGTTCGACAGCGGCGGGCACCAAAGCGCTGCTCGAGCTCAACAAGATCAATCCCGACAAGGAGGTCGAGTATATAAGCCTTCCCGGGAACGAACCCAAGATTGCGGCGTTGAAACAGGGAATTATCTCCGCCGCATTGCTGGCGCCTCCGGCAGATTATCTGGCCATGAAGGCGGGAATGAAGCGACTCGTGAGCCTTGCCGATATTTTTAAGGACACGGCGTTTACCGGTCTTGCGGCTACCAGCAGGATGATCAAAGAAAACCCGCAAACGGTGAAAAAGATGGTCCGCGCCATGGTTCGCTCTGTCATCCACACGCGCGATAATCCTGAAGACGCGCTCCAGGTTTCGATGAAGCGTCTCGGCCTTGAGCGCGATGCCGCCCAGGACGCTTATCAGATGATCCGGCAAGCCCTGGTGCCGGTGCCTACCGAAAATGGCGTGGAGTTGATGGCCCAGTGGCAAGCCATTGCGTTAAATACAAAGCCGAAACGAAAGCCCAGTGAGTACATGGATTTGCGCTTCGTTAATGAGGTCATGGCTGAGCTGGGGCACAAATAGGGCACCGTTCAAAAATGCGCTGCAGTAAATCGTGAAGCCGGTCAATTATGCGCCTTCAGGCTCGCAGCGCGTCGGTCCCTGGTGCCACACTCGTGAAAAAGCTCCACTGAGCCCGGCGCAAAGCCTGCATAGTGATTGCTGAAAAAGACGTACGCTCGCGAAGCTCGCTCGGCGATTTTCTTGAGTTCTTCGATCCAGACTATCAATTCAGAAGTTTTGTCCTCAGTCAGATGGTCCCAGCGCTGAGTTTTGGCTTCTTTTCGATCGCCGATGAAACGCCCATAAAAGAAGTCGCCGCAGAGGAGATCGAGCGCGCGAGCGAGCACATCAATGCTTGGCATCCAGGCCTGGCCGACAACCACGAAAGCCACCGAGTGGTCTCTTAACATTTCCAGAAAGTCCCAGCTGATCCAATTTTTATTTCGTATCTCCACGGCAAACTTGAATTCCTTTGGGAGCGTTTTCAAAAATGGCTGCAGCAGCTTGTCGAACTGAGCTCGTGAAGCGAAAGCATTTCGGTTGAAGTACGGAAATTGAAGCAGCAGCGGGCCCAGGCGATCGCTGAGAAGCTCGAGGCTATTTAAAAATGTCGTGAGCTCACGCTGGCAATCCTTCATCACTTTCTGGTGCGTAATGACTCCTGGTACCTGGGCCGCAAAAACAAATCCCGGTGGAGTGATCTCCTTCCATTCGGCCACCACTGCGCGCGCTGGAATGGTGGAGTACGTGGAGTCGAGTTCGACGGCGCGAAAGGAGCGCGCATAATGTTGAATTAAATCCTGAGGCTTTGAGCCCGCCGGATAAAACGATCCGAGCCAATCCGGGTATGTCCAACCGGAAGTTCCAACATAGACATTGGGCGGAAAGGTCATAAATCTAGTGTTCACCACATGTCTTGGCGATGGTCAACGGAAGCACGAATTTGTTGACATTGTTGGAGCGGCCGTTTAACGTGGAAACCACACTTGTTTTCATTCTTGCTTTACAATGGAAACCTACAACAGCAAAGAAGCCAGCCGGATCGCCGGCGTTTCTCTCCGCCAGATTCAGTATTGGGACGAGCGCGGCTTTATTCGCCCGTCGGTAAAGGCTGCGCAGGGGCGCGGTAGCAAAAGACTTTACTCTTTCCACGATCTGCTGTGCCTCAAGGTGATGAAGGATCTGACGCATCGAGGGCTGAGCTTGCAGAAGGTTCGGCGCTGCTTGCAACCCTTGCGACGTTACAGCGCCGAACACGGGCGAGCTCTGGAATCACTCAGATATCTCACCGATGGCGATAAACTTTTCGTCATCACCAGCGATCGGGAAAAGATTTTTGATGCAATCGATCGGCAGTTCGTATTTTCCGTCGGCATCGGCAATCTGGTGCGCGAGCTGAATAACTCCCTCAGGCGGGCTGCCGCCGCAACCGGCCGAGCAAACGCGAGGACAATGCGTCGGTACGTTGAAAAACAGGCAGGGTACGCCTGACCAACGATGGAGCCCGCCAAGATCACTCCGATGATGCAGCAGTACCTGCAAATCAAGGAGAGGTACCGCGATGCGATTCTGTTCTTCCGGCTCGGTGATTTCTATGAAATGTTCTTCGAGGATGCGCAAACCGCGTCTCGAATCCTCGATATCGCGCTGACATCGCGGCACAAGAGCGAAGAGTCGCCGGTGCCGCTTTGCGGCGTGCCTTATCATGCAGCCGAACCGTATATCCAGAAATTGCTTGACGCAGGGCATAAGGTCGCTGTTTGCGAGCAAGTTGAAGATCCTAAGACAGCCAAAGGAGTTGTTCAACGTGAAGTTGTCCGGGTCATCACGCCCGGCACCGTTACCGCCGCGGAAGCGCTCGATGCGCGCGGCAACAACTTCTTGATTGCCGTGTGCCAGGATAATCGCAATTTCGGCTTGGCGGTAACGGATATCACCACCGGCGAATTTCGTTGCACGCAATTTGCCGAGGAACAGTCGTTTCTCGACGAGATCCGCCGCATTGCACCAAGCGAAATCATTGCGCCGCGCAACGGCGTCGGGCTGTTGAGGTTGCTGCGTAAAGAATTCTCCAACCTCCATATCACCGCCGCGCCGGAAGAGTTTTTTTCCGAGCACGGGGCGCGCAAGCTGCTGACCGCCGAGGATTTTACGGACAGAGTCGGCCGGCATCAGGGTGTTTTTGCTGCTTCCGGGATCATCAACTATTTGGCAGTCAACGTCGGCGAATTCCTTAAAGTGATCGGCGGCCTGGAGTTCTACGTTGCCTCGCATTATTTGGTCCTTGACGAGAATACACGGCGCAATCTCGAACTGGCTAACGATAACGATGGGACTCGCAAAGGCTCGCTACTCTCGGTGCTCGATCGAACTGAATCTCCCATGGGCGCGCGCCGCCTGCGTCAATGGCTCTTTTACCCTCTGCTGGATGTCGCCGCCATTCGCCAGCGACAAGCGGGTGTCCGGGCGCTGGTTGAGAATTACCGGTTGCGTCAGGATTTAAAAAGAGCCTTGCAGAATGTACAAGACCTCGAGCGCCTGGCCGCGCGGACGGTTGCGGGCACGGCATCGCCAAGGGATCTGGTGGCGATTAAACACACGCTTCTCGCATTAGCGGGCGTGCGGAGATTATTGGCTGGGGAGAACACCGACATCTTGTGCGTCCTACGCGAACAACTTTCAGAGTTGCCGGAGATCGTGGAACTCATCAGCACGGCAGTTGTCGATGATCCGCCTTTTTCACTGAAAGACGGCGGTTACATTCGCAAGGGTTTCAACCCGGAACTCGATGATATTCGCAGCGGCAGAAGCCAAGCCAAGCAATGGATTGCCGCATTCGAAACGGTCGAACGGCGTCGCACGGGTATCAACTCGCTGAAGGTGCGCTATAATCGTGTATTTGGCTATTACATCGAAGTAACCAGCTCGAACTTAAAAGCCGTGCCTGAAGATTACATTCGTAAACAGACTCTGGTTAATGGCGAACGCTATATCACGCCGGAACTGAAGGAGTACGAAACCAGAGTTCTTAATTCCCAAAGCCTGTTAGAAAAATTGGAAGCCGAGTTGCTCGGCGGTGTCCGGGGGCAGGTCGCGGGCACTTATCCTGGGCTGAAACAATCCGGAACAGCGCTGGCTTGCATCGATGTTTTGCTTTCGTTTGCTGAAGTCGCCGAGTCCTGCCATTGGGTCGCTCCGTCAGTCGACGACGGATTGATCCTGGCTGTGCGTGAAGGCCGCCACCCGGTGGTCGAAGCGGCCATTGGCCGCGGCGCTTTTGTGCCTAATGACTGCGTCATCGATCCCAAGGATCGGCAGATTTTGCTGCTGACCGGCCCCAACATGGCAGGCAAGTCGACCTACATGCGCCAGGTCGCCTTGATCACGATTCTGGCCCAGATGGGAAGTTTTGTGCCGGCCAGCGAAGCTCGGATCGGCGTGGTTGACCGTGTGTTTACTCGAATCGGCGCCAGCGATTCCCTATCGCGCGGTGAATCAACTTTTATGATTGAGATGAAGGAAACCGCAGCCATTTTGGAGCATGCGACGCAGCGAAGCTTGATACTGTTGGATGAAGTCGGCCGCGGCACCAGCACCTTCGACGGGATCTCCATTGCCTGGGCTGTCGCAGAATCGCTGCACGAGCGCGCCGAGCGCCCGCGGACGTTATTTGCCACCCATTATCATGAGCTCACCGATCTCGCGCGCACCAAAGAACGAATCAAGAATTACAACTTCGCGGTCAAAGAATGGCAGGGCGATATCATTTTTCTAAGGAATCTGGTGGAAGGCGCGGCCAGCCGCAGTTACGGCATACATGTGGCTCGCTTAGCCGGCTTGCCGGTGCCGGTGATTGACCATGCCAGAGCCATTCTCGCGCGACTCGAGGGCGGCGGGGATGAGAGTCGCGGGCGCTTGACACCCATGGGATCTGCCGCCGGCGACCAGCCCCTGCAGATGACATTATTTACAAGCGCCGAGGATCGGTTTCGGGAACAACTAAGGAGTATCGACGTGTCAACGATAACTCCGGTGGAAGCGCTCAATATCCTCTTCAAGCTCACCGAAGATGCTAAAAAATGATTCCCATCGCATGAGGTATCTGATGACGAGAAGAAGCTTCCGCTACATCGCGATCACCCTAGGGGTTGTCGCTTTGCTTGGGATGTCTTTGGCTCATTTCGATTCTTTTGCCGCGGCGCAAAGCAATAAAAGAACCGGCGCGCTATCGCCGGGTAAGTCAACGAAAGCTGACATGCCGTCGGCACGCGAGCGGGCGCAACCGACGGAGGATCTAAAGCCCGACTCTCAGCTTTTGCCGAGCGCTGCGGACAAGAGCTTAGTGAGTTCGGTGCGCTTTATCTCCACTTCTCGCTATACTCGCGTGCTGCTCGACTTATCCAAAGAAGCTAAATATGAAATTCACCGGCTTGAGGGAGACAAGTCGAAAGGGTTGACGCCGCGAACTTACATCGACATCTCGGGGGCGCAACTGCTGACGAATTCTAAAGAACCGCTTGCGGTTGGCGACCGGCTTTTGCGCCAGATACGCGTCGGCCAGTATAACGATAATGTCGTGCGGGTAGTTTTGGACATGGCCGATGCTAGTAGCGCTTATGATATTTCGTTACTCCCCGATTTGTATCGACTGGTCATCCATATCCAGCCTCAACGGACCGGTGAGACGGTTAAGTCAGGCGCCGACAAGGCGGTTATCAGGACAACTGCAAAAACTAAGCAACCGCCGAAGACAACGGTGTCCGGCATCCGTAAAATCGTGTTGGATCCCGGCCACGGCGGCAAGGATCCGGGCGCTATCGGTGTCGGCGGAGTAGCTGAGAAAGATCTGGTGCTGTCAATCGCCAAGAAATTGGCGATCAAGCTCACCCGCGAATTGGGGCTCGAAGTGATCTTGACGCGCACAGACGATCGCTACATTCCGCTGGAAGACCGCACTGCAACCGCAAACGCGGAAGACGCCGATTTGTTCGTCTCGCTTCACATGAACGCGAGTCCGAACCTAGAAGCCAGAGGTCTGGAAACCTATTATCTCGACAACACCAGCGATGAAGCCTCGATCCGGCTGGCGGCCCGGGAAAACAGCACGTCGCGAAAAAATATTTCGGATCTGCAGTTCATCTTGAGTGACATGATGCAGAATGTGAAGCTTGAAGACTCGATCAGTCTGGCGCACCATCTCCAGGGCGCCGTGGTCAACGGCATGTCGCGCAAGATGAGCGATGTCAAAGATCTGGGCGTTAAGAAAGCATTGTTTTACGTGCTGGTCGGCGCCCGGATGCCGAGCGTTTTAGTGGAAATGTTTTTCATCACCAATCGTGTTGAAGGCCGGGCGATGAACGATGAAGGAAATCAGGACGCGATGGTCGACGCGCTGCTGGAGGGCATTCGCAAATACAATCAGGGCACGGTGGCGACTAAAACGCTGTAGAGGTAAACTTACTCGTGGACTCTGTCTCATTGCCTCATTCTTTGCTTGAGGAAACCAAAGATATCACGGGCCTGACCGGTTTGACCCGCAGCTATGTGCAAAAGGCGCGTACCGCCTTGTTCGAGAAGCACCGCGCCGGCGCCGGCGGGTTCGAAATCGCTGCCGTCTATTCAAAAATGATGGACGAGCTGATTTGCCATCTCTTTGCCACGATCAGCAAGGACTTTTTGCGCCGTTATCCCACTGGCAATCCGCAATGTGCGATTATTGCTCAAGGAGGCTATGGTCGAAGCGAGCTTAATCCGCACTCGGATATTGATCTCCTGTTTATCTACTCATGGAAAGTTTCGCCGTTCGTCGAGGCCGTCACCGAGAAACTCCTCTATTCTCTATGGGATGCCGGGCTTCAAGTGGGTCAT
>JAICEJ010000195.1 GCA_025924215.1 Candidatus Binatia bacterium | reverse complement strand
TCCTATTTGGCGGCGGCGAGATCGGTCCTCACACCTTATTGCGATTTTACATCCTGCACTGCATCTTCATTCCTTTGGTGGCCAGCATCTTGATGGCGGTGCATTTCTGGCGGATTCGCCGCGATGGTTTCTCAGGTCCTTCCCTATAAGCAGTTTACCTAAGAGGAGTACAATGGCAGAAGCCGTTCGAGAAAGAAGACTTCCGGTTGACGATAAGATCCATACCTGGCCGCATCTCGTGCGCATGGAGTTTCTCGTCGCGCTGTTTGTCACCGTCGCTTTAACTCTTTGGGCGATGATGGTCGATGCGCCTCTCGAAGAGCCCGCTAACCCGACCCGGACGCCCAATCCTTCCAAAGCTCCATGGTATTTTCTCGGTTTGCAGGAGATGCTGGTCTATTTCGATCCATGGCATGCCGGGGTAGTGCTGCCGACCTTGATTATTGTCGGCCTGATGATCATCCCCTACATCGACATCAATCCCAAGGGAAACGGCTATTATTGTTTCAAAGACCGCAAGTATGAAATTTTGACGTTTTTTTTGGGTTTCCACGTGTTGTGGATTGTCACCATCATTATCGGCACGTTTTTCCGCGGGCCGGGATGGAACTTGTTCTGGCCTTGGCAACACTGGGATGCGCACAAGGTCGTCGCACTGACCAATGTGGACCTGCCCTATCTATTCGGGTTTCGCGACTACTGGTGGTCGGCGATTTTCGGGTTGATGGTTATCGGAGCCTACTTCGTCTTGGGTTTGCTTGCCTTTTACTACTGGGTTCTCAAAGTCAAAGGAAAAGAGTTTCTCGAACGGTGGGGGATGGTGCGGTTTACCCTGACCGCGGTGATATTCGTGCTGATGCTGTCGCTCCCCGCCAAGATGTTTTTGCGGTTAGTCTTCAACGTAAAATATATTCTGGTTACCCCCTGGATTAATATTTAATGTTCTATGTCGCCAAGATTCTGCAAGCGTTGGGGCTGGCAGATGTGGGCTATGCCTTGCTTACGGGTATTATGAAGAATTCATCGATGGCGGAAGAAATAGTTTTGGCACTGATCGGTCTTGGGGTTTTTTCTTTGGGCCGCGCGCTAGAGCGCAAGGTCGCTTGAGGGAATCGCGATGGCGGAACGAGGAATCGACCCACAGGAAGAAAAGAAATCGTACGGCAGCGTCTTTTTACTCGGCATAGCCTTACTCGTGGCTTTGTCGATCTGGGCGTTTTGGGATGACAATATCACCCGTCGGCCGTGGAAAGCTTTTCAGTCGCAGTTTTTCCGGCTCGATTACAACAAAGCCAAAGCGGCGTACGAGGAAGAAAACAAGAAGCTTCAGGCCGACCTCGCCTACCAGGAGCAAGCCAAGAAATTAGCCGCTTTCCAAGCCAGCATCGAGGACGGCGAGTTGGGCGAAAAGCTTGCAACCTTGGAGAGGCAGGAAACCGAAGCCACTGTTCGATTCGGCGAAATCGATCAGGAAGTAAAATTCATCAAAAGCGAGCTCGAAGAAGCCTGGTACGAACACGATCACGCGATTCAGCAAAGACGGGACCCCAAGCCTTATGCGCAACATATTCAGGAGCTTGAAAAAGAGAAAGCGAAACTCGATCCGCAGTTGGAAGCCGCGCGCCAAAAGCGCGATCACCTCAGAGAAGAGATCAAGAAGATCAATTCGAGCAACAAGGAGATTCAGACTGAACTCAGCAAGTTAAGCGCCGAGCGCGATCGATGGCAACGGGTGATGGACAACGCGACCTTCAAGCTCGGTCCCTTGTCTTTCTACAAGATTCCCAAGATTCAACAAACCGTAATGGAGGAATTCGACCGTAATCGCTTCGATCAGCCGATTGCGCGGGTCGACCGCTGTCAAACTTGCCATATGGCGATCAACCGCGCCGGCTTCGAAAACGAGCCCCATCCGTTCAAAACGCACCCGCGACGCGAGGTCTTACTGGCCGATAGCGCCCATCCGCCTGAAAAGTTCGGTTGCACCGGTTGCCATGAAGGGCAGGGCGTGATGGTTAACGGCGTCAAGCAAGCGCATGGCGAGGTTCATCTCTGGGAGTTCCCGTTATTGCGCGGAGCGAAAAGCCAATCAAGCTGCACGTCTTGCCATCTGGATGTGCAAAAGCTTCAAGAGGTTCCGCTGCTGACGGAAGGCCAACGATTATTTGAACAAGTCGGCTGCACCGGGTGTCATTTGGTTCAAGGATACGAGGACATTCCAAAGATCGCGCCGAGCCTGAAGAAGATCAGCGCCAAGGTCGATCCGAACTGGATGGTGCGTTGGGTGGAAAATCCGCACAAGTTCCGGCCGCGCACGCGCATGCCGAATTTCGAATTCAAGCCGGACGAAGCGCTGGCGATCTCGGCTTATATCTGGTCACAGTCCAAGGAAGAGAGTGAAACGTGGCTCAAGGAAAATCCGCTTCCTGCGGGTATTCGCGAGGGAGATAACAATGAGGCCGCTCGGGGCAAAAAGCTGGTGGAAACCATCGGATGCAAAGGCTGCCACGGCTTTGCCGAAGGCGAGTTCAGCACCCCGCTTGGTAAAACGAAAGATCTTATACCCAACCTCAAGGATATCGCTACCAAGACCGGGGCGCAGTGGATTTTCCATTGGATTAAAAATCCCCGCGATTTTGAGCCCGAGACGAAGATGCCCAGCCTGCGCCTCAGCGATGAGGAAGCGCGAGCGATCACGACCTACTTGACGACCCTAGGCGCGAAGGCCGAAACCATTTCCGGGATCGAAGAAAAACTTGCCGATGCCAACAATATAAAACGGGGTGAAGCGCTGGTTCGCAAGTATGGCTGCCCTGGCTGCCACGAAATCAAAGGCATGGAAAAGGAGTCCCGCATCGGTGTTGAACTGACCACCTTTGGTTCGAAGACGGTGGAAGAGTTGGCCTTTGGCAATCGTACTGATGTACCCCATACTTGGGATGATTGGACTTTTCATAAAATAAAAACACCCCGCGGTTATGCCACCGAGCGGGTCGAACAACTCATGCCGCAGTTCAATTTGGCCGATGAGGACATTAACGCGCTGCGAGTTTTATTGGGTGGTTTCAGAGAACGAAAAGTGGGGCAGCGCTATCTGGCGGACCAGGGACAGCGCGTGACCCAAGTGGTCGAAGGCCGACGATTGATGCAGCAGTATAACTGCGTCGGCTGTCACGAGATTGAAAATCGAGGTGGGTTTGTTAAGAAATACTACGGCGAGAACACGGCGGCGGCTCCGCCGCAGCTAAATGGCGAAGGCGAGAAGGTTCAATCGCAGTGGCTATTCGGTTTTCTCAAGGCGCCGTTTACCTTGAGGCCTTGGTTGGACATCAGAATGCCCACGTTTGGATTGTCGGACCAGCATACGACGCAGTTGATTAATTATTTCAATGGGCTCTCAAGAGTAGAAAACCCGTTTACGTACTTCGATGACAGAAGGGTTCCCCCTGACCATTTAGACGCCGCTCGCAAGCTGGTCTCCGAGGAATATTTCAACTGCTTCAGTTGTCACGTGCGCGGCGGCAAGAATCCGGAGGGTCCGCCTGAAGGATGGGCTCCCGATCTAGCTATGGCCCGTCAGCGGTTGAATCCCAACTGGATTATCAAATGGATACAGGATCCCCAGAAAATTCAACCGGGCACGAAAATGCCGTCTTTTTATCCGGGAGGTCCCGACGACATCCTGGGCGGGAAAGATGACAGACAGATTGAAGCGCTACGCGATTATGTGATGAGCTTAGGAAGAACCGGAGGCGCCACCGCTGCAACGGCTGCAACCGCCGGCGAGGAGAATCGAGCAAAAGCGGTCAAGCGCTGAATACGAAAGTTTGCTTTTCGTCTAAATTAACGACAACAAACAAGGAGGATAGTATGACGAAGTTTGGATCCATAGTTCTATCAGCCGCAATGTTCGCTTTACCCGCAACCAGCATGGCGCAGTATAAAGGCGGAGATGTAAAGGATGGCGGCTCGATCTCCGGTACCGTCAAATTCAAAGGTACCGCGCCGGCGCCGAAGAAGCTCGAGGTCAGTAAGGACAAAGAGGTTTGTGGTAAAAGCCCAAAGGTCGACCAATCGTTAGTTGTTAATAACGGCAACCTTGCCAACGCAGTTGTGACGATTACCGATATCAAAACCGGTAAGAAGATCGATGCCAAGAAAGTGACGCTGGACCAGAAAGGCTGCGAATACCAGCCTCATGTGCTCGCCTTCCCGGTCGGGACTACTGTCGAAATCTTAAATCCTGACGGCATTCTTCACAACGTACACTCCTACAGCAAGGCGAACAGCCCGTTTAACATGGCGCAGCCGAAATTCAAAAAGACTTTGGATGTGAAGATCGACAAACCGGAAGCCATCGAAGTCAAGTGCGACGTCCATGGGTGGATGCAGGGCTGGTTGGTAGCCACCGAATCTCCCTATGTTGCGGTCACGGATAACTCGGGGAACTTCAAGCTGACCGACGTGCCTCCGGGGAGCTACACAGTCGAAGTTTGGCATGAGAAGCTCGGTAAGAATACCCAGAAGGTCAGTGTCAAGGCAAAAGAGGATGCGAAGGTTAGCTTCGAGGTAGCAGGCAAGTAACCTTACTTGGCTCCAATCGTAAGGCGGCGCTCCCCAAAGGAGCGCCGTTTTTTTTCACTTGCGGCCGTCCGTCACTTCAGCCACTTCATCTAACACCGACTTGGTCCTTGAAGTAGTTCCACGCTCTTTCCAGATCGACCGGCGGTAATGCCTCAACCTGACGTTTAGCCGCCTCATCGATAGTCAACGGAATTGGCGTGCCGATTTGCAGCGCGCCGTGCAGAATCTCTGCTGCTTCTTCCAAATAGATCGCCATCATCACCGCCTCGGGTATTGTCCTGCCGACGGTTACCTGGCCGTTACCTCTAAGCAAAACGGCCGGTTGGTCACCCATTGTGCTTGCGACCTGTTCGCCGAGTTCTGCTGTAGAAATAAGATCAGGCAGATAAAAAACCGGAACACCACCGGCAAAAAAACTGCCGTGATTATGGACCGGTTCTAACTTGCGATCCGTCACCGAGAAAATATTGGCTACGCGAGCGTGGATTCGCGTAATTGCGTTGATCCACGGCTTGATCCTCATGATGGCAGCGTGGAGCGCCGCCTCGAATGGAGCACGATGGTTGCCGTCAATTACTTCTCCGTTCAAATTCATGGTTAGCAGATCGGCTGCGGTCACTAATGCAAGGCTTATCCTGGGCGTGATAATGAATTGATCTGAATCGATGATGCGGGCGCTGACGTGGCCAAATCCTTCAACCAACTTCCGCCGCGATAGGATGCGACAGGCGCTGACTACGTCCTTCTTCAATTGCTCCAGGTCCGGTCCCATAAAGCTCCTTTAATTTGCGAGAATATTGACGTATATTACGGTGATCAAACTTTTAGTAAAAGAGAGCCGCCGTGAAAATTAAAGTGGAATCGATTTCCGATGCTAAAGGACAGGAAACGCCGTCCCGATTTATGTTGGGCATCCGAACCATCGAGATTCAAGCCGTGGCAGATCGGTGGTACGGCGAGCAAGCCTGTTATTATCGTGTTGTGGGTAACGATGAGAACTCATATATTCTCAAGGGGCCGTTAGAAGATGGCTCTTGGGAACTAGTATCCTTTACGCACAAAGACTCGCGGGGCACCGAGATCGAATACGAGGGAAAACGGGAGCTTCAATAACGGCAGCGCTTCCGGCCGTGACTCAGTTCCAGTCGGCCGATTGAAGTTATCCCCGCCGGTTACTCCCCGCCCGCAAACACGACGCCGCGACGCGCTCGAATCAACGAAGTTTATCAATCTTCTTAACCATCCCTAAAACTCTGACAAGGGACTTCACTCGATGAGCAAGCAGCACTTGGTGGCAGTTATCGGCGCTGGGCCCGCCGGTATTTATGGCACTCGCAAGCTTGCAGAGGCAGGGCATCGTGTTGTTCTGTTGAATCGCGATATTAAGCCGGGCGGTTTGGCGGAATATGGAATCTTCGTGGACAAGGAGAAGATGAAGACCGGCCTGCGTAAACAGTTCAAAAAAATCCTGAGTGACCCGAAAGTTTTTTATCTTGGCCATGTCAGCGTCGGACATGATCAGGCGCTTACGTTAGCCGATCTAAAACAAATTGGTCTCAGCGCCATCGTTGTGACGGCAGGAGCGCAGGGAACCAAGAAACTCGGTATTCCCGGGGAAGAAAGCGTTGGTGTTTATCACGCTAAAGATGTCGTTTACCACTACAATTCATTGCCGCCGTTCAGTCAACGAAATTTCGAAATTGGGCGCAGAGTTGCCATCATCGGCATGGGCAACGTCATGGTCGATATTGGTAACTGGTTGTTGAATCACAAGAAGATCGATCAAGTCGTCGTAGTGGCGCGGCGCGGGCCCCTCGAAAAGGCCTACGATGACAGCGAATTTGAGGTGATTGAACAGTATCTCGACAATCTCGAGATGAAAAAGGAGATTGAACGCATCCGGCCGCAACTTACGGCGGTGGGACAGAATATCGATCAGATCATCGAAAAATTCGTCAAACAGGGAGAGCCTGCCGAAGGGCGCAGGTTGCAATTCCGCTATCTGTGTTCACCGACGAAAGTTATCGCCGATGATCGCGGCCGCGTCGCCGCGCTTGAAGTCGAAGAGAACGAGTTGATACTTCAGGATGGCAGGACGGTCGCGAAAGGAACCGGTAAACATGCTAAGATCGAAGTTGACTGCGTTATTTACGCAATCGGTGATCAAGTCGACGCCTCGCTCGGTCTGCCGTTCTCGCGCGGCGTTTTCGTGACTAATCCTGGAAAACTTCTCGCCGATCCTAATCCCGCGGCGTACCAGCCATATGATCCTGAAGCCGCAAGAGTGCTCGAGGGCATTTATGTTGCCGGTTGGTCGCGCAACGCCAGCGTCGGCCTTGTCGGCGTCGCTAAGCAGGACGCCGAGAGAGGTATGAAAGTGGTTAACGAGTACTTGAGCGGCAAGGAAGGATTCACGCCCGGCGAGATGGAAGCCAAGATAGAAGCCATTCTCGACCTACTCGAAAAGAAGGGCGTTTCCGTGGTGACCAAAGAAGACGTCGAGATCCTTGAGAGTGTTGAACACGAGGAAGCCCGCAACAGAAAAACCTGGGATTTCAAATTCATCACCGATGATCAGATGCTGCAGGTGATTCGAGAGCGAAAAGCGGCGCGCTGACTCGTCTGCCCTATAATTTTCCCGCCTTCAATGAAGCCGTCGGCTTTTGCCTTTCCAGTACGAGGGGTGATGTTCCGCGCTGTATGCGGCGCCATTAAAGTAATCTGCGCCAAACCAAAGATAGTCATTTACGCCGCCGAAAATAGATCCGCACCTCGAAGTCGGATAAACAATGCCTATTTTTTCCTAGACAAACCTTCCGTCGCGGTGATATAGCGCAGTCCAGTCTGTGCAACGATGGACACCGCAGGAAATATCAAGCGATCGGTGCTCGGTGTGCTATTATGCAGCGTGCTGTTGGGCTTCGCCGCCTCATGGGTTTGGTCCGCGGCAACCGATGCGTCAAAACCCGCCTCTGCCACTTATGTCGGCAATGAAGTTTGTCAAGCTTGCCACGCGCCCCAGTTCGAAAAATTTTCGACGACGTTAATGGGCAAGATATTCTTGCACAACCCGCGTAACGAAACGGAGAGTCGGGCGTGCGAGAATTGCCATGGTCCGGGAAGCGCGCATGTCGCGGCCGGCGGCGGCAAAGGCGTCGGCGGTATGATCACGTTCCGGAAAGATTCCGGCGAATCCGCCGAAGTACAGAACGAGCCTTGCCTCGGCTGCCATCAACGGGGCGTTCAGAGCTATTGGCAGGCGAGCACTCACGCTGCGCGCGGCCTGTCCTGCGTGAACTGCCATACGTTGATGGAGAAGACCAGTGGCAAGCAAATGGCGAAGCTCACTGAAGTCACTCCTTTCTTCATTAATCGGGCGGAGATTGAAGTTTGCGGACAGTGCCATTTACAACGGAAGGCACAACTGCTTCGCTCTTCGCACATGCCGCTCAGAGAAGGCAAGATGGTATGTTCGGACTGTCATAACCCGCACGGAAGCCCCAATCCCGCGCTGCTCAGACAAAGAAGCGTCAATGAAAATTGCTATACCTGTCATGCTGAACGGCGCGGGCCGTTTCTCTGGGAACATCCGCCGGTGCTGGAAAATTGCTCCAACTGCCATGAACCTCACGGCTCGGTCAACGACCGGCTTTTGAAGGTAAGCGATCCCCGGCTGTGCACGCAATGTCATATTGCTGTTCGACATCCAGGCACGCCGCGGCCGCTCAAGCAGCTGTCGCCGACGGTGGGTCCATCGGTTTTTGCCTACAATCGGAGCTGCACAAATTGTCATAGCCAGGTGCACGGCAGTAATCACCCATCAGGAAAATTCTATACTCGTTAGGGACGGAGG
>JAICEJ010000194.1 GCA_025924215.1 Candidatus Binatia bacterium | reverse complement strand
GAAATCGAACCGCAATAACCGGATCTGATAAGTAGCTAGTGATTGTCAGCCAGGATCGCGTCTGCAGCCTTTTCACCGATCATGTACACGGCGCTGACGATAAAGAAGCCTGGAATCCGGGGAAACACCGAAGCATCGACAACCCGCAGTCGCTCGGTGCCGTGCACCTGGAAATCGCTCGTTAGCACCCCGCCTTTGTCTTTCGCGCCGATCGGGCACGTGCAGGAAGCGTGGTGACCCCAGGCGTTGTTGCGGACGTAGTCGCGTAGTTCGGCATCCGTTTGAACGTGACTACCGGGCAATTCCTCCTCTGAAATGATCTTCTCTGTTCTGAGCGCTGCTGTCATTTTGCGCACGAACTTGATGCCTTCGACAACGCTGTCGAGGTCCTCTCCGCTCGTGTCGCTACCCTCGTCGAAATAGCGAAAATTAACTGCCGGGGTATCCCTAGGATCTGACGAGCGCAAGGTCACCGCCCCTGCGTTGTTGCGGGTATGCGCTTTCAAAACCACCCAACTCAAATAGTTGTGGTGCGCTGATATGAGTTGCGAGTATCCCGGGAAATAGCCTTTGAATTTGCCAATAAAGCCGAGGCAGAACAGATCCGGGACGGTACGACTCGGTTGGGATTTTTTGACCACTACCAGCGCCGCGCCGGCAGTGGCATACACACCCTTCCGGTCTGCGGCCCATTCTCGATACTGCGGATCGCTGCTATCGAACTTTGCCGCTGCCAATACATTCCAGTCCTGCGCCATTCGATTAACGACGCTCACCTCATAACGATCCTGGAGATTCCTGCCGACGCCGGGTAGGTCGATCCGCACTTTGATGCCGTGAGACTGCAAGTCCTCTCGTGGGCCTATGCCGGACAGCATGAGCAATTGGGGGGTATTAAAAGCTCCGCCGCACAAGATCGTCTCTCGCGCAGCAAATGCTTGGCGTGTTTCTCCCGGCTCGCTGCTGGGATCGCTATGGGCGCGGTACAGACGCTCCCCTTTGAGGTACTCGACGCCTAATGCGCGATTATCCTGGTCGAACAGCACTCGCGTCACCAGAGCGTGAGGCTCGATGTGCAGCTTACGAGGGTATCTCTTGGCCACGTCCAAGACGCGCTCGCGAGTGCCGATGCGCGTCTGATTGCACGTGGTCAGAGGTGTGTAGCGAACGCCGAACGAATTAGACTGCACCAAGCGCCAGTCATTGGGATCGTGCTGCGATTTGATCGACCATCTAACTTGCGTCAGCGGATCTCCCATTTCTTTGAATGCCTTCAGCGCCGAGCCCTTGATCATGTCCATCATGTCTCGATCGCCCAGCGCCAATCTGGGATCTCTTCGCTCGGTAGTCAGCCAACCGCTGAAACCATGACGCGTTGGATTTAATCCCAAGATTTTCTTTAGCCAGCGATAGGGAGGTCGGTGGCGGCAGTCTTCCAGACGCTCGAAGTACCGGCGCATGTTCTCAGCTCGCCAGGAAGGATCCCCAGTCAGGTCGGCGATATCGTCCCAATCTTGATTGTGCGGATAGACCAGAATCATGGCATTATGGCTCGTGCAACCGCCCAACGCGCCGGCGCGAGGATAAAGGACGCCGTCTGTCATGGCCGTGAATTTAGAGTCTTTCTTCTGGCGCTCGTCACTATCGTAGTGGCGCACGAAAAAATCCCACCTCAAGGTTGGATTCTCAGATGCGAAAGGATGAAAGGCAGGGACTTGGTAGTCTTCCGGCAAACGTGTGCCGGCTAGACCTAGGGGATCGCCGCCCGCCTCTAGAAGCAAGACCGTGCGTCCGGCTTCGGCCAATCGCGCGGCGACTGTGCCGCCGCCGGCGCCCGATCCGACAACGACGTAATCATATCCGTTGGATAGCGGATCCGCGGCAGACATTTTTTATTGAAGCTCGCCGGATAACATTGCTAGCGCGGATTATTCATTCTTCGGAAACTACGACACGTGCTGCCGGGAGTGAGCCTCGGAGCGACCGGGCGGAGAACGTAAAGTTGCACCGACCTGTAACCGATTTGGTAATCGGCTTTGTTCCTCCTGCTGTACACTCTACCACTTAAATTTAGCAGGCGGCCTCAAGACACAGGCTCACTGCTGGCACCCGCAACCTCGCCCCTCCGACATGCTGTGAAGATCTCGTGCTAGAACGTCTTCAAGAATTCGATCAACGCTCGTTTATCTTCGTCGCTCAGCGATGTCTCTTCCTTCAGCAAACTCGTGCCGAAGTAGTGGCCCCGGTTGACGACGAAATCCGGACATTTGCTGACCTGCAAAAGATCAGGCACGAGGTTTTTAAACACCTCGGCCGCTTCCTGTTCACTCTTGCCTTCTACCGCCTTGAGATCGGCTTTCATCTTCAATAACAGCTTAGCCAAATCGATTTTGCTGCTCTCTAAGTCGATATTCGTAAGCAGATTCACCGGAGTGCCCTTCGGAATGGGGCCGATTTGCACCCCTTCTTCATTAAACAGCCAAGGCAACCAGCGCGCTCCCAAATCATTCCAGCTGAGCAAATGGTTCAGAGAGGCGGGTAAGAACCCGGGGGCGAGCTTGATATAGCTCGTCGCGGTGGTGCGATAGATGAAGCCCGGCACCTTGTCACCGAGAATCGGGTCTTTGTCACGTTTTTCCGGCCACAGCATTTTTTCTATAGAATCATTGAACGACTCCATGCGCGCCTCGACGGATGGTGACGGATTGAACTTGCCGACTGAATTGTTGAGCAGAAAAGGCGCCGTTGACCACAAGCTAATTAGCGATGGCACGCGGGTATAACCGCGTCCGTTGCCGGGCATCTCGTATTCCTGCGGGCTGCCGTCGATCGGGTTGTGCACGGTAATCTTGCCCACTGGTGGCAAGTCTTTATAGGTTTGCGACGAGTAATTGTCCCAGATGTTGCCGTCAAGAGCATTGGTCGCCAGCGGACTGCAAGCGTTGGTTTGGAGCAAAGTAACAGGAATGCGGCGGTCCGTGGACAAATAATTATCGACGAGAAAATCATCCGCCATCACCATGTCAGTCATTTTTTTCTTGAACTCGTCGGTCTTGGTCCATTTCCAGTATTGCTCCCAGTCCCGTTCATCCACACCAGCGGACGCTGCGGGAATCTTGCTCGAATGACAGCGCGCGCAGGTCTCCGCGAACACCGTTTTGCCGCGAGCCAACTGAGCTTGATCCTTGGTTAGATACTGCTCGCCGCCGGGAGCATTCTTGAGCAGATCCGGCTGCGCCGTCTTGAGGAAGAATAACGCAACATCCGGAGTCTGGGCCACGGTTGCGTTCCAGTAGCTCGAATTTTTCTCGGCATCCTCAATCCTAATGGGCGTGATTTTTTTGCCGCCTACTAGAGCATTGAAGTGCAGCAGCCACTCCTCGCTGAACAGCCCAATGTTGATGAACACTCGATTCAGCGCCCCAAGCACGCCGACGGAATCCGCACCGTCTTTTAGGATGCGCGGCGTCCGTACCAGGTCGGGTGGTTTATGGTACTGCGTCAAAGCCGCGGTTTGCTTGAAGTCTTGGAACTGCTTGTTCTTGACTCCTCCGCCGGCGAGTTTTTCCTCTCCCCAGCGTTCGGCGGCCTTTAAACGCGCCGCCACGCTGTAGACGGCATTCATTGTGCGCGGGTTATTAATGTAGTCGGTGGAAATAAACGATGTGTCTAAAGTACCCGGCAACGACGTATGAAGCAGTTGCTGGATGAAATTGGCGTCATCCTTTTCCCAGAAAAGAATCCGGTCCACCCAGAAATATTGAGTGCCGGGATTCGAGTTCAGGTTTTCCCATTTGGGATTTTCCGGATCTGCCGGCGGTTTAACCGGACTCGGCCCGACATGGCAAAAGCCACAGGACATGCCGACCCGGAAAGGACGAATCAGATTTTTGTCGTTATAATAGTTTGGATCGGTGTAGAATCTTTCAGCGTCCCATCTCTTTTGCGCCGCTTCATCGAAATCCGGATTCGGAAACAGGCGCAGGCCGACAATTCCCGACGCGTAGCCGTACAACGATCCCACCGGAATGTTTTTACCGCGCGCGCCAATCTGGATGCCGGGATACTTCTGTTCGTTTTCGAACGGGTCCGGCGGGCAATCTTTGCTGCGCGTATCCAGCCACAGGCCGAACCGATCTTTGTTCGCGGTCTGTGGCTTATCAAAGCAGGGCTCGTTTACCAGGCCAAGTTGTTGCCAACGCGTGTCGCGGCTCAAATGCTTGATGTTGGGATGAGATGAAAGAATCTTAAGTAGATCGACAGCGCCAAAGCTCTTGCTAACGAGGTGATCCCAGAAGCGGTCGTTGCCGCCGCTCCAAACGATCCAGTTGTTGCGTCCCCTCACCTCATTGGCCGTGAGTTCCACCCCGCCATCCATGTTTTTAAAATAATCCTCATCGGCGGCGGGCAAGCTTTCCGCAGTGCGTCCAACCGTTAACGCCTCGTCCTTAACCGAGCCGGGTTCGGGCGATCCTTTTCCGCATCCGGAAGCGGCGAGGATGACGAGTATCAATATCCCAGAAAGGTTCAGACGACGGATTTCCATTGTTTGTTTCTCCCCAACCACAACGCTGCCATTCCAAAGAATCGGCCAGCTTTTCGGCAATAGATCTGTTCTGATTTACCGAATTTCAAAGGCTCTTCAGATATTCGATCAACGCGTCTTTTTCCGCGGCTGACAAGTTGACGCCAAATTCGTGGCCCTGGTTGCCGCTGGCGCGTTCACTGACATCATATTTGGTGCCGATACGTTGAGCCTCCGGACCTTGGCTAACGAACCCGACATTCTGCGGATCGTAAACATCATAACCGCGATAGAATACCTTTGGCCGCTCGGCGACCGCTTTGAGCAAATCGCGCAGAGTCGGCACCGAACCGTTATGCAGATAAGGCGCGCGTAGCCAGATGCCGTCCAAGAATTGCGCGATGTATCCACTTGGTTCATTTTCGACCAGACCGCGCCGCTCGATGCCGAAATTGCGCACGACTTTGTTGGACTCAATGGCTGCCTGCTTGCTCCAGGTTTTTAGCCGCTCGGCATCCGTGCCCACCTCCTCAACCGGCACGCGGGTGCCGGTGCGCTCGCTCGCATGACACCTGGCACAATTAGCATCAAAAATAGTCTTGCCCTGTTTGGCTTGTTCCGCCTTGATCGGGAATGGATACTTTGGCGCCTGCAGTTCGCTCAAGTATTTCACCAGCCAGTCAATCTGCTCCATGAAATCGTCGCGATCGTGCGGCTCGGCATTGAGCAGCCCCAAGGCCGAATCGATGATCACCGAACGCGCATCATGGCTGTCACCGGCAAGGTTCATTAGCATGCCTTTCTCCGGCTGGTACTTTTTTAAATTCCAGACCGACGGCATGTCGGTGGGACCAATCGTATCGTCCATAGGCCAGTTGAGTAGGAAATACTTGGTGAGATTCATGGCATCATCGCGCCCACGGCCCCACAACGGGAACTCCTCGTGATACACCCACTTGAATTGCGCTTCGCGTTCGAGCAAACGCTTTTTGGTGATCGGAATCAGCACGTAGCGATAAATCAGCCGATCCAAGAGCGGCAAATCATAAACCAGCGCGATTTCGCTCATGATCTCATCGGCGTTGAAGCGCGGATCCCTGGCGCAGTCCACGACGAAGCGGAAAAAGGCCTGCAGATTGAGCGTGTGATTGGGCCCTGCCGGGACAAACTCTGGATTTTCATCGGCGCTCTTACGATAGCTGGCGGTGTGGCATGAGGCGCAGTTATTAGCCACGCGTGGGAAGCCGATCACTTTTTTAGTGAAACCGATCGGCAGCTCCTGACCCTGCTCCCACGCGACTCCTAACGAAGCGTAACCGCCAGGCCCCGGCAACTTTTCCGGAAACATGCGCGGCAGTACGAAGAAGATCCAGTACGGTATGCCGGCGTCGTGCTCTGCGCCAATGGAACCGTATTTAAAGCGCATGTCCGGTGTCGCGGTCACCCAGCTAGGTTGCGGCTCCTCACGGAGGAATTTATACCAGCCGATCGTGCCTCCGACAGCAACGAACACGAGCACAAGCACCAAACAAGTTTTCCACCAAGATTTTTTTTGTCCTGCAACCATCGCACCTCCAGGGCTACAAAGGAGCGCACCCGCAATTAAAAAGTCTTGAGGTACTCGATCAAAGCGTCTTTGTCGGCGGCCGGCAGCTCCGTGCCGTAGCGCTTTCCTTCATGACCTTGATTGGAATTGCCGGGCTCAGCTGTATCGTAAAGAAAATATTTCCGGCCTTTCTCTTCGCTGACGTCGCCAACAAAACCGACCTTCTTCTGATCGTAGACATCGTAGCCGCGGTAAAAAGTTTTTGGTCGTTTGTCACTGGGCTCCAGCAAGTCGCGCAAGGTCGGCACCGAGCCGTTGTGCAAATACGGCGCCCGCAGCCAGAGCCCGTCGAGCGGGCTATTGGCGTAACCGAAAGTTTTGCGGAAGTGCCTGAAGCGTTCTTCGCCGTACCCCGCGAAGATCATGTTTTGATTGACCGCAACGTTATAGGTGTACGAGTCGAGACGTCGTCGGTCGGTGCCGATATCGGCGATCGGCACCACCTTGCCGACATCTTCGCCGCGGAAATCCTTGCCATCAGCGCCATGGCATTTCGTACAGTACTCTTTGTAGATCGGCGCGCCTTGGGCGGCGAGATCATTGTTGATCGCGAACGGATAGGCTGGCGCGGCCAGATCGCGGACCCAGTCGGCGACCCGTTTCAAGCTGGCTCGGTCGCCGGTGGGAGGCGTGATGCCGGTGCCCATCGCGGCGCTGCGGTTACGCTCCTCCAGCGACACGTTGTTACCGTCCCAATGCAAGTTCATTTTGAGACTTTCGCGTTGGCCCTGATTCCAGATGGACGGGAAATCCGTCGTGCCAATTCGTTCCTCCTTCGAAAGTTGATCGGGCGGAAAATTAAAATAAGCCTTCAACGGGTTGAAGGTGTCGACTCGCCCCGGACCCCACTCGGGTTGCTCTTTGATGAAATCCAGCCGATCGCGCAAGGTCAGGATCCGTTCGCGCATGAAATAAATGCCGTAGAAACGCAGTGCCAGCCGATCGATCAAGGGTAAATCGTCCAGACCTTCGCGTTCTCGGATAACCTTAATCTGCCGCAGGATGTCCCTTGGCGTAAATCTCCTGTCCTCTCCGGTCGCGAACAGAAATCTCATGAAGGCGCGAAAATCAAAAGTATTGGCCGGCATTGCCGAATAAACCTTGGGCTCGCTTTCGGCGCTTTCGCGCACGGTTCCCGCATGGCAAAAGGCACAGTTGAGCCACACTACGTCAAAGCCGAGATAGCGGCGTTGGGACATGCCGACCGGAAGACTTTTGCCATTCTCGAAAACAAAGCCGACGGACTCCCAGCCACGGCCGGGCGGCGGCAACTTGTCTTCAAACAGCTCCGGTAACGCGCGCCAAATCCAATACGGCACGCCAAACTCGTGCTCGCTGCCGAGGGAGCCATACTTGAAATGCTCGAGATCGTCTTTGTAAACCACCGGAGTATCGGCGCCGAAACGTCCCAGCAACAACGCTCCCGCCAGCATACCCAGCACCAGCACCACGACAGTGATCCAACCGATGCGCTTCAGAATACGTTCGCCCGGCGACGCTAGTTCAGGCTGCGCCATAGACGTTCTCCCTCCGCAATGGTATTCGCTGCACTGGCGTTGTCACGATCATCAAAGAGTTATTGCCGTCGTTTGACGTGAATCGATTGAAGATTGGATCGAGATCGAAATAGCTGGAGTTGTTCGTGGAGAATATGGCTTCGATCGTGCTGGCCCCGGCGGCAGGATCGCCCCAAACCCCGGTGTCAGGTTCACAGCATCGGCTTTATCTGACTAGGAGTTAAACTTCAGGGCAAAATCAATCAATCGCTTTTTCTCCCAATAAACTTTCCCCAAGTAGAGGCCGGGTTCGATTTGGCGGATCTCATCACGTATCCACTGAGCAATAATGGAGGTTTCGGAGTAATCCAAAACAATACAGTCTTTGCCGTCGAGCCAACTAGGTCCTTTGTAAACTTTGGCGATGATGGCATTGAGACCAAAAGGAAGAATTCGGTTTTTCAGTACTCCCTTGCCAGCATCGAAGACTTTACCTTGCCAGGCAAAGTTACTGATGAACTTGGCGATGTTCGAACTGAACTTTGTCCCGGGCGCAACGATCGCGGTTCCATCCGCTTCGCCGTTTGGAATCTCGCCCGCGGCACATTTGCCGAAAAGGTCGTCGAGGTCTGCTTGCGACATACTCAAAAGTTTCTCGACATCGTAAGTCATGTTAGGTTCCCTCCTCCCCTTAGATATAGATTCTAGGAAGATGTCACTCGCTGAAACGAACTAACGACGACTAATCTCATACGACTGCGCCCGACGTCAAGAAAATTTCCAAACGGCTGAATAAAATCGTAGATGAGAATTAAAG
>JAICEJ010000193.1 GCA_025924215.1 Candidatus Binatia bacterium | reverse complement strand
TCTTTAATGGGTCCAAATCGGTTCAGCCGCGCAAGGGCTGCTCAGCGAGCTTGAGCCGATTTCCGCTTGGCGCTTGGTTATCGCACATCCCGATTTTAGCTTGAGCTGGCCATTACCCGGTTAAAATGCCGCCGTTTCGAAGCTTGCCATTTAACTACTCTCCTCAATTAACGCGATCTCTTTCAAAACATGATAATGAGGGACTTTCCCCCCACCTGATAGTTTTCAACCCCACTGATAAAATACCACCTCTTCATTTCCGAGTTTCCCATCTGTGAACCGTCAGTCCTACAAAAGTTTCGTATCATGTTCCCCCGCGAGAAATTCGCAGGGGCCAACGGTCACTCACGTCCGGTCTTTACAAAGCCACCATGCGTACTTAAATTACGCCTCTTTGGTTTATATACGAAAGGAAATTATGAAACCTGCATTGCATCTTGTCTCCAACGAAAATTTCAGCGCAATCGAATCAGCAAGCCGTCCGCCTATGGATGATGCCGCTTTACTCGATGCCTACTCCGTAGCGGTCATTGAGGCAGCGGAAAAAATCAGCCCCTCCGTAGTCAACATAGATATCCAGCATAAGGCCGGTGATCCGGCGCGAAATCGTTCACGCGGTCCGAATCCGCTGAGAGGGAGCGGATCGGGTTTTATCTTTACGCCGGATGGATTCATCCTGACCAACAGCCACGTGATCCATAGTGCCGATCGCATCGAAGTAGCGCTCCCGGACGGGCGGCGCTATCCGGCGCGTCTAATCGGTGATGATCCTGATACCGATTTGGCCGTGATCCGAATCGATGCGCCGAATCTTTCGGCTGCCCAACTCGGCGATTCCAACAGCATACGAGTCGGCCAGCTTGCCGTCGCCGTGGGCAATCCTTACGGCTTCCAATGCACCGTTACGGCCGGGGTGGTGAGCGCGATGGGGCGATCGCTGCGTTCGAATTCGGGACGGCTGATCGACGATGTGATCCAGACTGACGCCGCCCTCAACCCAGGAAATTCCGGCGGGCCGCTTGTGAACTCCCGGGGAGAAGTGATCGGCGTCAATACAGCGATCATTCTGCCGGCTCAAGGCATCTGCTTTGCCATCGCAGTCAACACAGCAAAGTTTGTTGGTGCCCGTCTGATCCGCGATGGCCGGGTACGACGGAGTTTCTTGGGAGTGGCCGGTCAAAATGTCACTATTCCTCGTTCGCTCGCGCGCCGGTTAAACATGGCGACAGCGAGCGGCGTGCTGGTTTTGTCGGCGGAGAAAGACAGCCCTGCACAAAAAGCAGGACTCTTGGAAGGAGACGTGATTATTGCGATGGAGGGCGAAGCGATCAAGGGCGTGGACGATTTGCACACGCACTTGACGGACGAAAAAATCGGCGTCGAAACCGCGCTGACGGTCCTCCGGCGTTTCACGAAGATCACGGTCCCGGTCGTTCCTGCAGAAATTCGAACGGTAGCTTAAGCATTCTACACTTAGACTGCGTCCAGCAGAGAGACTAACCGCCGAGGCCCGGAGAGCGCAGAGACGAGAGTCGGCATTCTCCGCGCCTCGGTAGATATCTTTTGTGGCCAGTACATCAATCTCATAGGCGTTATCCCCGAACGCGAATGGCGCGGGTCTGGAATCAGGCAAACATGCTTGCCGGTTATAAGTGCACCTGCTCTTCAATCAATGCATCAGGCGATAAGTTGACTGACCGCGGTATAGAGCAGTTGCAAGCTGAGAATCGTCAGAGTCGTCTTGAGGGCGATGCGAAAGAGCCGCTCCGGCAGGCGATTGAGTGCCAGCTTACCGGCATAGCTACCGATAAAACTGCACAGGACCAGTCCGACCAGCAGCGGGACATAAGGACCGAAGGCAAAACCAAGCACCGCAAAGCTCACGATCTTGAGACCATGCTGGATCGTCATCACCACAGAGTGTGTGCTGACGAACTGGTGACGCCCCTGGCACGCGGGAGCAACAAACGCTCCCACCAACACACCGGTTCCGCCCACGAACATCGTCACGACGGTGGTAATCACGCCGACGATGAAAAATTTGATCCTGCCGGTGGAAGCACTTTGAAACTTCGGCGCCCAGGTCGAGGCTAAAATGAAAGCCGCGATAACGATCTGCAGCAAATACTTCGGCAGCGCGACGACAACTTGAGCTCCGAGAGCAGCGCCGATGATCGAGCCGATTAAAAACGGCGCCACGATCGACATCAAAGTTTGACGCCAGCTTAAAACCGCCCGGCTTAGGTTTGAAGCAAGCTGTACCACACCGTGAATCGGCACCAACACCGTCGGCGATAGAAGATTCGCCATGGTCGCAAGAACCAAAACACCGCCGCCAAGCCCTAGCGCTCCGGCAATCAGGCTTCCCAAAAAAGATACGCCACAAAGAACTAGAAATCCGGCCGGCGAAAGATTAGTGCCCTGGGTGAAGAGTTCGAGGAGGTGATTCACGATTTATGGCGTTCGCATCGAGGTCGCCAAAGCCTTCCGCAAGCATGACAATATAAATATTGGACAGCGCGTTCTTATTGTTGGGGAAGATTTCAACCTTTTCGACTCGCTGGCGCTCGTCGGAAACTCTTGTGGAAGCGTCCTTCACCCGGACGACAGCGATGTCGCCCTTCTGATTTCGCGGCGGGTCACGGAGGACTAAATAACCCCTGCGTCTTTAAGTTCCTTCAAGCGCTCTTTGGATAAGCCAAGCTCCTTACCATAAATCTCTTCGTTGTGGGCGCCCATTTTGGAGCCAAGAAAATCTACTGAACCTGGTGTCGCAGAAAACTTGGGCACCACGTTCTGCACGACAGCTTCGCCGAGATCCGGGTCGGGCACGCGAACCATCGCGGCACGGGCGCGATATTGGAGGTCGCGGAAGGCATCTTCCATGTCGAAGACTGCCGAGTAGGCCACGCCAAATTTATCGAAGTGCTCGATCACCTCGTCACGCGTGTGCTCGCCGATCCATGCGCCGACGATGCCGTTGCATTCGACCGAGTTTTCCACCCGTGCCGGATTGTCGATGAACTTGGGGTCGGTGATCAGATCCTTGCGCCCGATAGCATCGGCAAGCCTCTCCCAGACATTCTGCGTACTCGCCGCCAAGGTTAGATATTTGCCGTCCTTGGTCTTGAACATCGAGCTGGGCGCCACATAAGCAACCCGATTGCCGGTGCGCATGTGTACCGTCTTCATCTGGTCGTACTGAATCGGATCGAAATCCAAAAAACGAAAGACCGCTTCGAAAAGTCCGAGATCGATCACCTGCCCTTGGCCACCGTGGAGATCACGATGATACAGCGCCATCATGATCGATAACGACCCGAAGATCCCGGCAATCAAATCGCCAAGCGGGTATCCGGGTGACATCGGCGGACCATCCGGCTCGCCAATTAAGTTGGTCAAACCGCTCATGGCCTCGGCGACGCGGCCGAATCCGGCCCGATTTTTGTACGGTCCGGTCTGGCCGAATCCGGAGATGCGCAGCAGAATAATTCGCGGGTCGATGCCACGTATGGTATCCGGACCGATTCCCCACTTTTCAAAGGTCCCGGGCCGGTAATTTTCGACGATAACGTCCTTGCCTTTGATCAGTTGCTTAAAAATTTCCGCGCCCTCCGGTTTGCCGAGGTCCAGGGTGATACAGCGCTTATTACGCGCCACGGCTTTCCACCACAGCGGAATGCCATTCATGATCGGTTCGAGCTTGCGCTGGCCATCGCCGTATTTGGGATGCTCGATCTTAATGACATCGGCGCCAAAGTCGGCGAGCAAGACCGTGGCAAACGGCGCCGCAACCATGTTGCCCGCATCGATCACGCGCACGCCTTTTAGCGGCTTATTCTCGCTCTTCTGAGTCAGGGGAAAGTCGTAATGCTCTTTTACATACTCAGGCATTGTATTGGTATTCCTCACTCTCAGAATCGATCCTCGAATTTACCTCAGGTTTAAGCCGATCCTGCGGAACGCATTTAAGTTATCGCTTGGCAAAGTGGCCGGCCGACGATGATGCTGGGCAGGACTCGATGCACCGAAGTGACGTACAGTAGCGTATAACAGCCGGAAATAATCCGATCAAGAGAACAGAAAACCGACACTCTGGATTGTGTCTGCTCGCTTAATGGTTACTTACGACAACGCAGTGTTCGGGCCGGGCCAGTGCGAAAATCCTTTGGCCCTTGTCATAAAGCTTGGACGGCGAGCCGACGACCCGAAGCGTGAACGGATGCGGAGCGAGATCGATGGTGTAGTCCGCACTCTCGCCGAAGTATATTCTGCGCTGCACCACACCCGAGAACACATTATAATCCTGGCGCGCAAGTGTCTCTGCTTCGGACTGCACGGCAGTCAGCACAATGTTGTGAGGACGCAAACAAATCGCGGCTTCTCCCGTCGTCGAGGCGAGATCCGGGTTGAGCATTACGCCAATCTCCAGCCGCTCGGCTATCCGCATTCGACTCCCCCCATCCAGTCGACCGGAGAGAATATTAGCTTTGCCGACGAATTCCGCCACAAAGCGGGTTTTGGGACGATCGAAGATTTCAGCCGGTCGCCCGACTTGGACTATTTGACCCCGATCTAGCACGGCGATGCGGTCCGACGTCGCCATTGCCTCGGCTTGATCGTGAGTCACGTAAACCGTCGTGATAGCGAATTCTTCGTGCAAGCGGCGGATCTCAAAGCGCATCTCTTCGCGCAGATTCGCATCCAAATTGCTCAACGGCTCGTCCATGAGCAAAATTTGCGGCTCCACCACCAGCGCCCGGGCCAGCGCCACACGCTGTTGCTGCCCGCCCGAGAGCTCGGACGAATAGCGGTCTTTCAACTCCGATAAGTGCACGACGTCGAGCAATTTGGTGACTTTCGCATCGATTTGCTGCTTGGTGAGCTTTTTAAACTTGAGTCCGTAGGCAACGTTTTGCGCCACCGTCATGTGCGGCCAGACGGCGTAGCTTTGAAAGATCATCGACATGTTGCGCCGCTCCGGCGGCACGAGATGGGATGGCGACGAGATGACTACACCGCCAACACAAATTTCCCCAGCATCGGGCTGCAGAAACCCGGCGATTAACCGAAGCGTCGTGGTTTTGCCGCAACCGGAGGGACCGAGCAGTGAGACGAATTCGCCGTCGGCGATTTCCAAATGGAGATCGTCGACGGCGGCTGCGTCGGTAAATTTTTTAGTGAGTCCGCGTATTGAGACGATCGCCATGAACTATTCCCGCGTCGCCACCACGTCTCGTCCCGCCAGCCGCTGGACGGTGATGATTACCGCGAAGGAAACCAACAGCAAGAGAATTCCTAAAACGGCAATGACTCCTATCTGGCCCTCTTCCTTGAGGTCGAAGATAACCACGGAAACAACTTTCGACTGCGGGGCGAATAAGAGAATCGCTGCGCTCAGCTCGCGGATGACGCCGATGAAGATAAACGACCAGGCGGCGATCAATCCCGAGCGCGCCAGCGGCGCGGTAATATCCTTAAGCGTGGTCAGCCGGTTTGCGCCGATAATCCGGCTGGCATCTTCGAGCTCGGGGTGAATGCTCTTGAAGGTAGACTCCGCCTGGGAAAACCCGATGGGCATTTCTTTGGTTAAAAAAGCCACGAAAAGAATCCATATCGTGCCGTAGAGGACCAGCGGCGGGCGCGTGTAGGCGATGAACAGACCCACAGCTAGAACGATGCCTGGGATGACCAGCGGCGCCAGCGCGAAAAAACTCAAATAGCGCGCCCCACGAAACAGATTGCGGTTGGTAATGTAGGCGATAAGCGTGGCCAACAGGGTGCCGACGGTGGCCGTGATCAGTCCCAGCTTAAAAGTATTGTAGATCGCCAGCTTGGTATCGCCGTACTCGAAAAAAGTAAACGAAAGATTATGCAGCGTAAAATTATCCCACGTTAAAGGCAGCGCCCAGGCTTTGGAAAGCGCCGCCTTGAGCAGGATCCAATAGGGCAGGAAAACCGAAAGCGAAAGAATTCCCAGTACGAAAAGCAGCACGGGAACCCGGCCCCAGCCGAGGCGGATCAGCCGCTTCTGTCCGCCTTTGCCGCCGACGGTGCTGTAGCCTTTGCGCCCAAGAATTTTTTTCTGCGCGACAATCAGCACCATCGTCGCCAAAAGCAGCGGCACGGAAAAAGCCGCGGCCATGTCCAGGCGAGGCGGGTATTGAAAAAGCGTCCAGATTTGTGTGGTGATTGTGTGCAAGCCCGCAGGCAGGCCGAGTATGGCCGGCGCGCCAAAGAGCGACAGGGAATGAAGAAAAGCCAGGATGAAGCCGCCGATCAGCGCCGGCAGCGCCAGCGGTAAGGTAACGGTCCATGCTGTGCGCCATTTGTTCGCGCCGAGAATCTCAGCGGCATCTTCGAGATCAGACGAGATCAGCTCGCACACATTGGCGATCATGGAAAAAACGAAGGGAAAACTGTAGAGCGTCATGACGAAAACCAGCCCGGGCATCGTAAATATGTTAAAGATCGCCTCCTCGGAGCCGGTGACGGCGCGATAGAGCTTGTTCAGTGCACCGGCGTTGGGTCCAGCGAGCAGCGTCCAGGCAAACGCTCCCAGGAACGGCGGAGTCACGAACGAGGCCATGACCAGCGCACGGATCGACTTTTTCCAGGGGAGGTCCGTGCGTGTCACCAACCAGGCGAGCAGAGCGCCGATGATCACTGCGAGCACCCCGACCGAGGTTGAAATGATCAACGTGTTCCAGATCGCAGTGAGAGATTGTTCGTTGGTGAAGACTTCAAGATACCTGCTGAATGTGAGGCCGGTGTCACCCCACAAACTGGCGCGAAAAATTGCGCCCAAAGGGAACAGCATGAGAAAAACAAGAAGAAGCGCCGCGCCGATCCAAACCGGAAAGGTCGGATCTTTAAATCGTAAGGCGGACCAGCCTGTCTGGCCGAGCCGACCAAGGGTATCGGTTTGAGAAACGGGCATGAATATTTCTCCCGCGCTGCTACGCGCCGAAAAATTCAACGAAGCGTTTCTTTATCTCGGCATTGCGCTTTTCCAGTTCGTCAGCGTCGGCTGCCAGCAGCTTTAGATCCTTGAGCTTGGGCTTATCCGCCGGATAGGTCACCTCGGGATGACCGGTATACAGACCTTCTTTATCCGCCAATAACTGCTGCGACTCTTTAGAGAAAATGAATTCGGTGAATAGTTTCGCCGCATTTGGATGAGGCGCATCCTTGGCGATAGCCACCGGTGACACCACCAGCGGAACCCCCTCTTTGGGATAAATGATCTTGATCGGATTGCCCTGTTTGAGTGTCTTGTAATAAAAATATTCCGCCCCGTTGACACCCACCGGCCGCTCTCCGGATGCGACCACGCCCGCAGGATCGTTGGCTGACTGAGCGATATGCAATTTGTTTTTCGCCAAATCGCGAAAGTAGTCCCAACCGTATACGTTCACCAGCGTCAGCACATGGGTCATGATAATGCCGCTGTAGCCGGGATGAGCGGTGACCATCTTGCCGCTCCACTTGGGGTTTAAAAGATCCTTCCAAGTTTGCGGCGCGTCCTTTTCCGCGACAATTTTCGGATTATGAGCCATCACGGAAAGCGTCGCCCGCATGCCATAGTAAAAGCCGGCCTTGTCCTTAAAACCGTCCGGAAAAGCGGCAACGCCTTGGGGCGTGAACTTCAAGAGCATTCCTTTGTCCTTCAACAGCTCGAAATGGCCAGCGTCCGAAGTATGCACGATATCGGCATTCTTCAATCCCGCCGTCGCTTCCTGCATGAATCTTTGCAGCACCCGCTGCGAGCCGTTGCGATGGACTTCCACCTCAATGCCTTTGTATTTATTTTGAAAATAGTGCGAGATCGCGGTGGATGATGGAATTGCTAACGAGGTATGCCAAACGACCTTGCCTTCCTTTCGCGCCGCCTGGACGAGCTGCGGATCTTGCGCGCGAGCTAGGGGAATTGAAACAAAACATATAGCAAGAATGAACAAGCAGAATTTTAGTTTCATGATTCGCTCCTCCATGTACTAGGACCCTTCTCTCGACTTTACTCTTATTTTCAAGGTTTCAACAGGTCGGTCAATGACGTAATGTTGGGCATCTCTTCCAGCCGTGCCACAGTCTCAATGATCTGATCGGCCCGGTCCCGCGGCAGACGGAGTGATGCATGAGCGCGAAACTTGGCTTTATCGACGACGGCTTGGGGAATATCGTCTATGCTCAAGCCGCGGACAAATCGTCCTATGGCTTGCGAGTACGGCTCCACTTGTGCTCCTTACTGTGCTGCAGGTTCGCTTGCATAAATCGTTGTGCTATTTTCTTTCGGGCCTTTGAGCTCCCCAGCGCGCGCATCAATGGATTCAAAGTTTTAAGCTCGGCCAGCCGATCTACCAGATCGATGACACGTCCGGCATTATCCGCCGGAACCGCAAGGCTTGCACATTCTTTGAACTTTTCGGCTAACTCACTCCAGCTCATTGGCTTTTCTGGGTGGCCACGAGCAACATCATACC
>JAICEJ010000192.1 GCA_025924215.1 Candidatus Binatia bacterium | reverse complement strand
TCTACACTTGGTGGAACGCGGCGTTTGCGGTATCAATCCATCCTTTGGCTACTTCGAGGCCGTGACTTTCAGCTTCTTCTTTGGTTGGGAATTGGCGGTTATCTTTAAGGTGTGAAAGGCGATGGCAGTTTCCTTACTGATGCGAACCTCGTTGTGAAGCCGTCAAGGCTACCCCAACTGGTCATCACAATCGTGTGAAATTCGTAGTAGTGCTGCATTTTCATATCCTGAACTAACTGCGGTCGGATTGCTGTCTAATAATGGACCTTTGGCAAGACCAAATGGAACGAAAGAACTTGCTGATCATGGGCTACGTGAAGTCAGCGCGAGCAAGGTTATTGGTCATGACGTTAGCGTCCCGTGAGCATTGAATTGTTTTCCGTTTACGTCGCTATGTAACTTATGACCAATGAATCTTTGGACGAATTAGTTCGACGGCTTACTTTGTCTCAGCAGCAGCTCAGGGAGAAATGTGAAGCCAATATCGCCGAGTCCAAAAAAATCGTCGAACATAGCCGCAAATTGATCGAACAAAGCTATATCATTTTGAACAAAGCCGAATCGGTGAAAAAGCCTTAGCAATGCTTAGCGCGGCGAGGAGTAGGTTCTTAGTGCAGTGTTTTCTGATGAGGCCATCTGAACCCCTTCCTTTCAACAACTTTTGACGCCTTGGAGCGTGTTAAAAAGTGAGTTCAGCATAGTTGTTATTGTACGGACCCGTACAGACTGCTAGAAGGGATTCTCTTTATGCGGCTGAGGAAATTGGAGGATGTTACAGGAATATCAGGCATCGTCGCGCAATTTCCCCAAAACGCGAGTCCGCATTGTTCATGGAGGCAAACTGGTGGCGAATAACATTCATGTTGCGAATAGCAATAGCGGTGTTCTTAACACGGGACGGAAGATGCACTAAATCAACTCCGACTGGATTGAGGTGCCTCCGAAGGTGCCATTATGATTCAAGACAATCCTGAGATAGACAAGTTCAAACAACAGTTACGTGATTCATTGCAGAACGAAACGCTCAACTCCCGCTCCGTCAAAGTGCCGCGACATGAAAATGTCTACAACAGTGGCGATGGCGACGGGATGATCTATTTTATCGAAACCGGTCAAGTAAAGCTGTTGATGCTCTCCAGCGAAGGCAAGGAATGCATACTGGGCATCCACACTGCGGGCGACATCTTCGGCGAGCTGTGCCTCTCCGGCTTAGGAGAACGCTTGGAGACAGCCACTGCGATGAAGGCAACGAGCTTAAAGCAAATACCTTCCATCCAATTCTTCGCCCGTTTGGGCCGGGACTCGCTATGGCAAGGATTCGTGCGCTATCTCGCAGTGCGCATCGCAGACCAGCAGCAGATCATCGCCAATCTGGTAACGGTAGATAGCGAGCAGCGGTTGGGCCAGACACTGTTGCAGTTGGCGCGCACGCTTGGAAAGAAGGACCCGCGCAGTATTCGGATCGAGCTTAAGATAACACATGAAGAGTTATCCGAAATGGTCGGAACGACCCGACCGCGCATTAGCATGTTCATGCAAAGATTTCACAATCTTGGATTGATCGAAACCAATCGTGACCATTTTCTCATTATTAAAGAAAACAAGCTCACCGCCTATCTTGGGCAAATCGCTTGAGAAGGACGACATACCACCCAGTTCAGAGGCTCGGCTTTCCGCTGTTGCCCAAGCAACTTCTTAACTTGCGACAGCAACTCGACAAACGAAACGGGGCTTGTTCAGGCAAGGAACGCCGAGTGTCGAAAATAGCATCCATATTGTCGGATCGTAAGCGGTCATCAGCCAAATACGGCTGATCGGCCTATTGGAGAGACATCCAGGCGGGAGCCACACCAGCAATCACCGTTGGTTGTTCAGAAGACAGCGCATATTTTTAATTATTCCAGATTGTCCAAAAAGAGACAGAAGCCGCACGGCAACGGCGTACTGTTCACGTATGAATAACAGTATTGCCTTGCGAGACAGATTCTTAGAACTCCAAAAAATCCTTGAGGCGCAGCTCATTCTTGGCCGTGACCTTGAGTACAAGCTGACAGCCTTACAAAGAAATATTGCTGCGGTCTTAACAAAACACCACATGAGACCATCGGAGGTAATCGATCATGGCGCACGATCACTTGCATGCAATAGTCTCGTCTCGCGAAGTTATATTCCTGTCCACGAAATTGATTCTGGAAACACGAAAAGCTATCAAGCAAAGCCGAGAGATCATCGAACAAAGCTATAGAACACTTGACAAGAGCTGTTCACAACCACGAAATCCTTCCTCAAGCATTCGCGAACGACTCATTAGTTTAATCCATCCGGAAATCTAATCTGAAATCGCTTCCTCATGTGTGCCGCTGCACCTCGCTAAAGTGCGATTAAACCCACCAGCGCGTCAGGGTTCGTGCTGAAACACATCAACGTCTCATCTTTAAAAGATCAGCACCCGGACGCTGTCGCCGAGACTCACCTCACCAATACTGCCCGCAAACGCATCAAAGACCTTCTGCCGCAAGGCACGACGTTAGCCGAAGCATCGACGTGGCCGGATAGGCGGGCCGGCAGACCCGATATGGACCCGTATCACTTCATCAACTTCCCAAAGGACGCGAACACATACGAGCAGCAGCGTGATTGCAAACTGCGCACCTGCATCATTGAGGCTATCGCGTGGTATGTGCAGGTTCTGAAGTCGCCCGATGCACCGAGAAATGAAACGCGGATTGCGCTGCGGTTTGTCGCTCACCTAGTCGGCGACATCCATCAGCCGCTTCATGCCGGCTTCGCCGAGGATCGGAGCGGCAACAGTGTTAATGTGCGCTTCAATGGCAGGAAAGAAAACCTGCACTCGTTGTGGGATACCGCGCTGGTCAAGCTAGAAGAAGGCACTCCGGCAGAGATCGCGGCGCGAATCCAAGCTGCGGTGACGAGCGATGACGTTCAGCAATGGCAGCAAGGAACTCCGGCAGAATGGGCGCTGGAGTCGCTGGCGATAGTGAGGACGCAAGTCGATCGGCTATCGGCGTCGAGCGAATCACCGCAAGCTACGTCGAACAGGCACGCGCTGTGATTCGGACTCGCTTAGCGCAAGCGGGAGCGAGGCTGGGCTGGTTCCTGAATCAGACCTTCAGTAAAGAGCCCGCTACACGGTTCGACACAGTCCGCTATTTCTGCTGGTCCAAAACGCTTCTGGACAAGCTCTACCGAACAGCGGTAGAAATCGGGCCAATGAAAACTATTTTACCTTTCACTTTAGTCTTCACCTCGCGAAATGAGTGTACTGACACTCAGCTTTCAGCGGAAGCATTCACATTCTTGGTCTGTGGCATTATCGAGCCGCCACTTCGCACAGTTAACAGAGCTTCGAGTTTCTCAAAGTCCACCGGCTTTAGGAGATGCGCATCAAAACCGGCTTCGCGCGCACGCTCTTCATCCCGGGCGTAGCCGCTAATCGCGATCAATAGACACTTGTCCAGTCTCGGGTTTTGACGTATCGCCCTTGCAACACTATAACCGTCAAGTACGGGCAGTCCGATATCACAAAGCACGACATCAGGCCGAAACCGCTGTGCCGCGTTGATTCCCGCCGCTCCGTCATGCGCCGTTTCTAGAGTGTGGCCAAGGTTTTCCAGAACCATACGCATGCTATACGCACCGGCTAGATTGTCCTCGATCACAAGAATCCGGCGTCGAACCGGCTCGGGCGTATTAACTCGTACCACCGCAGTGGACGGAGCGTGGTTCTGGTCAAGCGGAAGCCGAATCGTAAACTCCGAGCCCTGTCCCCGGCCCGCACTCGCTGCCGCCACTTCACCGCCATGGAGCTCCACAATCCCTTTCACCAGCGCAAGGCCGAGTCCTAATCCACCGCGGCTCCGATCCACACTCTCGTCAACCTGTCTGAAAGGCTCAAATACCCAACCGAGCACTTCCGGGTCCATTCCCATCCCGTTGTCCCGCACTTTTATAATAGCGTGCGTCTGGTTTTCAGCGTCCAGACTGACGCAGACCGTCCCACCCGGCTCTGTGAATTTACAGGCGTTCTGCAACAGATTGTTAAGCGCTTGTGCAAGGCGGGTAGAATCCGCTGCCGTTCGTAGCGGATCATCAGTTAGAGTGAGTTCAAGTCTTAAGCCATTCTCTCTCAATTCGCGAACGTAATCCTCGGCGGTTTTCTGTACGATATCGCGCAAATCGCATGCGTCCTTGACCAACTGAATCTTTCCGCGCGACAAGCGTGAGACATCTAGCAGATCATCGAGCAGACGGGAGGTGTGAGTCACTTGTCGTGCGATCATCTCTCGCAACTCGATAACTTTCGGATCTGGCGGACCAAGCTTACGCAACAGCTGGACGCCGCTGCTGATGATCCCCAAAGGATTCCGCAACTCGTGTCCCAACATCGCCAGAAATTCGTCCTTGCGTCGGTCGGCCTCTATCAAAGCTGCTTCGGCAGCCTTTTGAACTGTCACGTCCCTGCCGTATAAATTCGCGTATTGACGGTCGAGGATAGGAACCACGAGGAACGAGAACAGCCGTTCGCCAAAGTACATTTCCAGTTCGCGTCGGTGCCCATCGCGTAGCGCCTGAGAGACTGCTTCCGCAAGGGCCGTAGGTAGTTGCTCGCGATTGGCGCTCGGGAGTTCTGCCAATGCCTTTTCGGCGGCAGGGTTAAAGTACATCACCATTCCCTCAGGGTTCGCACGCAGGACCGGTGCCGGGTCCTCCAAAGGGAACCGCGCTAAGTGGTCCAATGCCTCTTCCGCGCGCTTTCGCTTGTCTATGTCGGTTATAACCGCCACCCATCCGTCCACTGCTCCATCTGCCGCATACGTCGGAGAGTAACTGGCGTGTATCCAGCGACGGCCTAATCTCATTTGCCATTCAGTCTCAAACTCGATTAGCTGACCGGACAACACAGCACGAATACGAGGCTCGATCAGCGCATAGAGTTCGGGATCCAAAATTTCTTTTATCGAGTGGCCGACGATCTCGGATGGAGACTTTCCGAGCCATTCGCAAAGGCGCTTGCCGACCCAGAGATGTTTCTGGTTCTTGTCAAGGCGCGCAACCCCCACCGTCATAGTGTCCGTAACTATTCTGAGCTCCGCGTTACGTTGGGTCAGATTGTCCCGTACCTCCTGGAGGCTTATTTCGAATCGATCCCGCTCCGCGTCGGCTTTGTCACGCTGCTCCTTAGTCGTTTGAAGCAGAACGGACGCTTCGGCCATGGCACTGGTAATGAGATTGACCTCTGTCACAGGCGCTGAGGCGACAATCTCGACTGGTTTCCCCTTGCCGATCATATGTGCAAGATCGATAAGATAAGTTGTGCAGTGGCGCACGAGCCGTCCATAGAAGGTGATCAAGAAAAGACCCGCTGCGCCAGCTACCACTCCAATGAGTGATATAAACCAAACGGAGTTTAGGAGAGTTCTGGACATCTCACTCTGGGGCACGATTATTCCGACATAGAAACCTGAAATGGGCGCTTTGACGAACGCGCCGTAAGAGTCGACACCTCCCCGGTTTGGACCGGATATCCAGACTGCATCAGCCTTATCGGGGATTTGCGAGATCAGGGGACCTGGTTCGCGTCCGCGGTTGGCTTCACTGTTCGCTGTGCTGCTTGCAATTTGTACACGCTCTCGATCAAAAACCGCTGCATACCAACCATCGTTTAACCGCTGTTCATGGAGAATCTGGTCTATGCGAACGGCATCGATCGTTGCCGTGAGGACATATTTCAACTCGCCTTCCCGAAGCACTGGAACGCGGACTCCAATTGTCGGCCCAGTGACCGGCCCAACGAAGTAATTCATCACTGTAGGCCGGAGAGTATTTATAACCTCATCGAAACTTACAGGCTGGACCGTTTCAGGGCGTGGCGTGCCAAACGCGAAAGAAGAATGGAAAATGTCCTTGCCGGAGGCATCTCGCATGATCACTGTTCGCCAACCCGGCTGACTCGGCAAAATGCTAATCACGTTCTGATGAAGATCCGTAAGATTTCCTTGATCGATCAATTTGGAGGTCGCTAGAGCTTCCAGTGTCCTGATGCTAGCCTGCAGCTCGCGATCAACCGCAGCTGACAACGCCCGCGCCGTATCCTCCAGGCCCGTCTTTGCGCTCCGAAACTCAGCGCGACCGACGTAAAAGACGGCCATGGCCGTCAGAATGATGAGGGGAATCGCTGTCCCTAAGAAAATTAATAGGAAGTGGGTACGAACGGAACGGACCCGCGACAACCTGAACATTGAAACTCTCTGGGGGCGACAACCACTCGCCGCGCGGTCGAAAGAAAACATCGCACCTGCGATTTTTAGAAGTGTTAAGAAAAATCCAGCGTAGTGGAATGATTTTCGGCTCCTGTTAGCTATCGCGCCCCGCCCCCAGGTTGTCAAGCATAATCTGAGACGGTGAACAGTACCGGGTCTTTGTGATCGAATATTGCCGCCATCTCCCCGGTTTGGAAGCTACGCGGCAACGCCTCTGAATGCTATCGCGTCATAGAAGAATGACAATGATGACTACCTCTTGATGGTTTGGATCAGCATGGGCTTCGCGCTCTCGCTACTTCCGTAAATGCCGCTTAACGGCACGGCGGCGACCTGGATGGCTATGGCTACCATAACAACACCAAAGCAGCGGCTGTCACTGTCACCGTGGACCTTAGCTGGTGAGGTTTTGCCAGCAAGGCGAAGATGCTTGAGCGGTTCAAGAGAATCATCAGCACGGTAGAGACCGCACCTGATAAGCGGCCCGTCGAGATTAATGAGCACCTTCAACGTTGTCTTGTTGATATCGATTTGAACATGGTTCGCGCCCGAGTGGTTACGCATCCCGGTGATTGGACACACAGCCGTTATCGACGAGAGATTCAGAAACAACCGCAGCGCTATGGGATGATCGATCCACGGTAGTTAGCTTTCTATGTGGATTTGCTGGCGTCACCGATTTCAACAAGCGCCGAAACAACTTAAGCGGCATTGATTCAGAGACCTAAAGACGCTAAATCTTTGGTAGGAAGAATCAGTTCTCCTACAGAATGCTGTGACCAGATAGGCGACTAAGCGTCAACGAAGACTTAATTTCTATTTGCTATCAGCGATTTCATAGACAGAAAGAAGAAGCAAAATGGATTTCGAAAAAGCAAAGCTGAATCCCGCAGCCGTTTTTAAGAGCCCTCAAGAAGTGGTTTCAAGTCAAGAATTGTCGCGCCCGCAAAAAATTGAAATCCTTCAGCGATGGGAACAAGATGCGACGTTGATGGAAGTCGCGGAGGAAGAAGGCATGCCCGGCCCGCAACCCAAACTGCTACAGCCGATCCGCGACGCTCTGCACGCCCTCAATTATTGGCCGGATACTGAGAACTCGGGTCCCAGCAAAGCCTGAGAAGCGGACCGCAAGAAGTCGCGATCCGCAAAGCAACTCCGTTCAACCTGAGCTAGCCCCGATTTGGATTGACCCCTTTTTGAATGGTTTCAAGACCTGACCGTTCCTGCGCCCGCCTCATTAAAATCATTGGAAGCCGCAGGCTTTGGCTTACTTGAACGTGATTTCCTGGAGCAGTTTATGCCATCGTTCTAATGCTTGCTCATACTGGGCGAGGGTTCCCTCTTTTTCCGGATACCAGCGTTTAAATCCATAATCCTTGCCAGCACTGCCGAAATCCAAATCTTCGAGTAGCTTTTGCCCTTCGGGACTCAAGAGAAAATTCGTGAAAAGGAGCGCCGCGTGCGGCCGCTGAGCATTAGCGTATACGGCGGCTCCCCCTGCACCAACAACATTTATATTCATCGGCACCCACACGACCGGGGCGCCTTTCTTCGCAGCCACGTGCGTCGCGCTGTAAAATTGGCTGGGCGACGCGGGCACTTCGCCTGAAGCCACCAGCTGGGTCAGAGCGCTGCCGGCCATCGGGTAGGCTTTGATGTTTTGCCCCTTCAGCTTCCTAACAAATTCTTCACCCTTGACCTTGATCATTGCGCCAATACTGCGGGCGCCCGTGTCATCCCCCGCCAGACCAAGTTTGTCACGGAGCGCAGGTTTCAGCAGGCCGTCGAAATTTTCCGGCACCTCGTCTGCGCTTAGAAGGTTTTTGTTATAGGCGAAGCCGATATACGATTCGCGATCAATGGTCCAATACACCAGATTCCCCGCCGCCTTCTCTCTTGATTCCTCGGGAAAAGCCGCGAGGTACGGTGAAGTGTAAGGGAGTAACAGCTGGTTGTCACGGAAGGTCAATAGGCCGGGCAAGGTCGTTTCGATGGCGTCGGCGATATGGCGCCGGGCCTGAGCTTCATTAATTAACCTCTGGACCAGAGCGGAAGATCCAGCGCGGTAGGCTTCAACTCTTACACCGGGATACTTGGCTTCGAAGGTAGCGGCGATTTGCTTGTTTTGAACGGCCGCCAAAGTCGTGTACCAAACCAATTTGCCTTCGCGCTTGGCGCCCTCGAACAGCAAACGCTCACGATCCGGTCCGCCATAAGCAGCTATCT
>JAICEJ010000191.1 GCA_025924215.1 Candidatus Binatia bacterium | reverse complement strand
GCCGGGGGCTCTGGCTGGGATCCGCGATCGCCCCGTGGTTCTCAAGCGCTTCGTCGATGGCGCGGAAGGCGAGGCGTTCTATCAGAAACGCGCTCCCGCCAATCGGCCCTCGTGGTTGCGAACGGTGACGTTGTCGTTTCCGTCGGGACGCAAAGCGGAAGAAGTCGTAGTCGATGACGCGGCGGGACTTGCGTGGATTGTGAACCTGGGCTGCATCGAGCTCCATCCACACCCGGTGCGTTCCGGCAATCTTGAGCATCCGGACGAGTTGCGCGTCGATCTCGATCCGATTCCCGGCGTCGAATGGGAGGACGTGCGCCGTGTTGCGCTCGAGGTGAAATCTTTTCTCGAGGAGATGGGTCTTCGTGGCTGGCCCAAGACCAGCGGTTCACGGGGAATGCACGTCAATGTTCGGATTGAGCCGCGCTGGACCTTCCTAGAGGTGCGCCGCGCCGCGCTGGCATTGTCGCGTGCCGTCGAGCGACGTCTGCCGACTCTGGCCAGCTCGAAGTGGTGGAAGGAGGAGCGTCACGGCGTTTTCCTCGATTATAACCAGAATGCCAAAGACCGGACCACTTGCTCTGCGTATTCGGTGCGCCCGCTTCCCGATGCTCGGGTATCCACACCACTTAGCTGGAACGAAGTCCCCGATTGCAATCCCGCCGAGTTCACGGTGCTCACTGTTCCCAAGCGTTTGGCCGAGCTCGGTGATCCACACGCGGAGATGGATGCGGCTGCGGGCTCGCTCGAGAAGCTGCTCGAGCTCGCGGCAGAAGACGAGGCGGCAGGGCTTGGCGATGCACCGTGGCCGCCACACTTTCGTAAGATGGAGGGCGAAGCGCCGCGTGTGCAGCCTTCGCGCGCCCGCTCGGCGACGAACAAAACCATCGTCAAGAAGCCACGGACCAAGGCGCCGCTTGTGGTGGTCGCGAATTCTCCAAGCAGAGAAGCAGCCCTCGCCGGGCTGGACAGATGGAATGGGAAGCATCCCGAAGTGGCTGCGCTTCTCGCGTTGGATGACGTGCTAATCGACTCCATGCGCGGCCGGTCGTCCACCTGGACGCGCATCCGAGTGAACCTGCGAAATGTGCCGGGAGAAATGCGCCCCGCGCAAGAAACCCCCGACCCTGACGATGACCCCACCCGTGAATGGCGTGAACGGCGCGCTACCAAGGAGGATGGGAGTTAGCGCTGAATCTTCATGCAACGAGGAAAGACTCGCAAAATAGCCATCTAAGCATTTCTCCCACGTAGCATGTCCGAATCAGTCCGCGTCGAAAAGCTTTCCAAGCTCGTACCGGTCCAGGGATGGACCGAAGTCTAGGTGCTTCGCGACGTCTCCTTCACGGTAGGCCGCGGAGAGTTTGTTTCGATCGTCGGCTAAGCGGCTGCGGCAAGTCGAGTTTTCCGATAATTCTCGCGGGCCTTCTATCCAAGACCAGCGGCGTGATCTCTATCGAAGATCGCGAGCTCGATGGACCTCGCAGAGTATCGGTCTCATGCCGCTTTACGGCTTGGTGATTCTGGCGGAGAAACTCATCCTGGTCGCGCCGGGAAACTGCCGGGTGAAACGAAGCTAATCTCATGTTCAAAACGTTCAAGCCGTTTAACCGCTTCGCTTCGTTCCCCAATCTCGCCATCTAAGAATCTGTGCCTAGTTGACCGGCCGGATAACGAGTGACCCGTTTGCTTTGCCTGGCTCGTTAAATTAATTTGGAACAGCCCCGCGAAGCCCTTCTGTTTTATATTAACAGAAATAATCCCTCACCATGGCGAAAAAACGACCCACGCGAAAGCAGGCCAGCACAGCTAAAACTACCAAAGAGCAAAAACCGGAAAAGCAGCCGCTTTTTTTTCAGCTCTCCGTCACTGCACTGATTCTGTTAATTTACGGAACTTTTCTTGCTCACCAGGCTGACCTGACCAAAGGGGACCTCGGGCGCCATCTAAAGAACGGACAGCTATTCGTTCAGGATCTATGGATCCCGACGCATAACCTTTACTCCTATACCTATCCTGACCATCCGTTCGTCAATCATCATTGGGGCAGCGGTGTTGTCTTCTACTTGATCGAACAGGTCAGCGGCTTCCCGGGATTGACGGTGGCATTTATCGTCTTGAGTCTGATTACCCTCTTGCTGTTTTTCGATGTCGCGGTCAGGTACGCATCTTTTTCGCTGGCCGCGCCGCTGACGTTGTTGGCTCTTCCGGTTTTAATCACCCGGCACGAAGTTAGACCGGAGGTGTTCAGTTATTTTTTAGCCGGTCTGTTTCTCCAGGTCCTGCTGGGGTACAAATCTGGACAACTCGGTTTTCGCTGGCTGTTCTGCTTGCCGCTACTGCAAATCTTTTGGGTCAACCTGCATATCTATTTTTTCGTCGGCTTTTTCCTGGTAGGAGCGTTTTTTCTTCAATCCTTGATTGAGTTCTGGCGTAAAAAGGATCGCGACGATTGGGTCCGTGTGAAATTTATGGCACTGGCTTTATTCCTGACCCTGTTGGCGGCCTGCCTCAATCCATCGAGTGTCACCGGCGCGCTCTATCCCTTTCTCATCTTGAAGGGTTATCAAGTTCCTGTCATCGAGAACTACTCGGTGCACGCGGTTTTGCAGGAGGGCATCCGGTTTCTTCCCTTTCCTTACTTTGCCATCGTTTTCGGTTTGCTTTGCGTTAGCTGGATCTATGCGGCAGTCAAAGCGCCCCGGACTCTTTCCCTAGCGAATCTTCTAATGAGCTTGTTTTTTTCACTGTTCGCCTGGTGGGCGATCCGAAACTTCGCTTTCTTCGGTTACTTTGCTGTGCCGTTGACTGCCATGAACTTGAAGAGTTCTGCTGGGGGCGAAGGCAAAGTGAGCTCATCGCCTTCCATGCTCAAGATCTCTGCTGTCCTGGTAGCGATCGCGGCCGTACTTATCTTGATCAACCCGGTCTATTTATTAAGCAGCGGCCGAGGGCCCAGAGGAGTCGGACTGGAATCAGCGAATAATGCGGCGGCGGAGTTCTTTCTCAAAGAAAAACTGCAGGGACCGATCTATAACAACTATGACGTGGGGGCATATCTAATCTACTTTCTTTATCCGGGCCAACGAGTTTTCATCGATAATCGGCCGGAAGCGTATCCCACAGCCTTTTTCACCGATATCTATTTGCCGCTTCACCTGAACGAACAAAAGTGGCAAAGCGTAAGCAGCTCATACGGCTTTAACGTGCTGTTTTTCAATCACCGTGATCGCTCGAGCTGGGGTGAGCAGTTTATGATCCGGCGCTTGCTGGATCCCGCCTGGGCACCGGTCTATTTCGACAAAAGCGTGCTCATTCTGCTCCGGCGAAACGGTCCTAACCGAGAGGCCATAGCTAGGTTTGAATTACCTAAGGAAAAGATTCTGGAACAACCGAACTGAGTCCAAAGTAGGTATCTAGAGGCGTCTTTTACGTCATTGATTAAGTAGACAAACGCCAGCTACCGCTGCAGCGAGAGCAGTGCCGAGATGCCGCCGGCAAGAAATATTCTTCGCATACAGAACCGTCCCTACGAGTGTCATACATCGGTCACAAAATCGCACGAATTCGCTTCTCACTTACTCCCCCTTTCTTCACTGCCGCTGTCATTTACTGAAGTTTGTCAACTGATGCAACTACGTCCCCATTTCACCTCGGTTGGTCACATGGTAGATGGCACCAGCGAATTCAACACAGCGGTCGTTTTAACGGGACTGATGTAGCAATACAAGACCTGATAATCTCCTAGCCGGAAGTAGACCGTAAGTTTGGCAGACCAAACTACAGTCGAAGGAGGAAGCGGAGATGAAGTTGTACGGGGCGATCGATCTACACCCGAACAACAACGTGACGGTGGTAATCGATGAACAAGATCGGGTGGTCTATCAAAAGCGACTGCCTAATGATCTACCATTGATCACCCAACAACTATCGGCCTACCTCAACTTGAGGGGATCGTCGTGGAATCGACCTTCAACTGGTACTGGCTGGTCGACGGTTTGATGGACCAGGGGCACCGCGTTCATCTGGCCGACACGGCTTCGATCCAACAATATGAAGGGCTCAAATACACCAAAAACAATCAGCGAGCGGGCAGCGGACCGCCGCCGGCCATCTGTTTATAGAGCTCAACGACCTCCTTATCGCGTGGCAATTCTTTGATCGCCTGCTCCACTTCTTCGCCGTTCAGAGGCGCGGGCGGGTCGCCCATTAGCTTAGTAAATTCGACCCGAAATTCCGGATCGGCAAAGGACTTGCGTATCGCCTCGCGAATGATGCGCACCGGCTCTTGGGGTGTGCCCGGAGGGAAGATGAAAGGCCAGCGCGGGTACTGGAATGCGCGGAACATATCGAGCAGCTTCCGTTCTCGATCCGATTTGGCAAAGCTGCCGAATTCCGGCAGATTTGCAAATTTGGGGTGGTGGCGGCCCTTGGGCACCGTCAAGGTCGCATGCAGGTGAATCGACTTCTTGTCGATCCACTCGGGCTTTTCTATGACAAAGCGGGCGGCGCCGGTGGCGTGGGCATCGAGCTCGCCTCGCTCCATGGCAATGTAAATCTCCGGACCGGTAAAGCCGGTTACGAACTTTGGGTCCTTCAGGCCGAGCAGATACGCCACCATGCGTCCGGTGACATAGACCGGATGGCCGACGGCGTGGGCGCCGAAGCGAATACCGCTTGCCGCTTGCAGCTTCGCCAGATTATCCCAGCCGGCATCGGCCTTGGTATAGAAGACGTAAGGATCGCCGGAATCCGTCGAGCCGAGATAAATAAATTTATCCAAATCGTATTGGCTGCCGGGAAGGCCCAGAAGCGGCCCAACCACGAGTCCGGCGCCGATGGATCCGATAGTCAACCCGTCCGGCGGTGTTGAACTATAAATCATGTTAGCGGCTTTTCTACCGGCCGCGCCGGAGACGAAAACAAGCAGCAGATTAGGATGACCGGGGATATGCTTTTCCAGCACGCGCATCAGAGCTCTGGTCTGGAACTCCCCCGAACCGCCGGGCCCGCCGCCGCGGAGGATCCTGATGGTTTTTCCTTTGTAGAAGTCGGCCTGTGAAAATGCCTGGGCTGCAGCGATGCATAATAAGAGCACGATCAGCAGAGAACGCGCCAATGCGCGAACGGCAATGCGATTATCTATTTTCATAGAACCTCCGCAAGAGTGGAATCACGATTGTGAGTTATACCGTTTCACCTCTTCGGCACGGTTTGATTAAATATCGGGACATACAACGAAAGTCCGTTTGCAACAATATCTCCCATGCTCAAGCTTGGCAATTGCAGCGATGCGTTGCGTGACTCACGCGGGAAGTCATTTTCAGGATTTCATCCGCCACCGTTGCGGTATCGGCGCAGAGGTTTTGTGCCCGGCATATCGACTGCGGAATCGCCTGGACACGAAACTCTCGATTCGATACGTTTCCTTTAACGCCAGAAGAAGGAGGTAGATATCTATGATTAACGTCGAAGGAGAGCGAATCGAAGTCGTCGATGCGCACTCTCATATGGGCGCAAGAAAAAAACTCGCCATACATCAGATCCCGCCGATTATGAAGTTCATGGCTGAGGACATGCTGCAATCGATGGACGATGCCGGGGTGGACGGAGTCGTAACTTTTGCGATCGGTATCGGAGAGCCGTCGGATTACAGGGAGACCAACGAGTACATCGCCGGCGCAATGAAACAGCACCCGGAACGAATTCACGGTTTCATGAGGCTAAGTCCGGGAAACGGTCCGAAGGATACCCTTAAAGTGCTGGAGGAAGGTATCAAGCTGGGCCTCAAGGGAATCAAAATTCATCCGCTGATCGAACACTGCCCGGCAAACGACAAAGAAAAGGTCTATCCGCTGATGGAGGCGGCACAGCACCACGGGCTCACGGTCCTCTTTCACTGCGGCTTGGGCGAAGATGCCAGTCCCAAAAGGATCGGCGAAGTGGCCAAAGATTTCCCCAAGCTGCCGATCATCATGGGCCATTCGGGGCTGGTCGAAGGAGTGCGAGAGGTGGTAGAGATTGCCAAGCACTGCGAAAACGTTCACATGGACAGCTCCGGCGTGGGCTGGCTGCCTTTCTTCTGCGAATCGATTTCGTGGGCCGGACCGGATCGGGTCCTATACGGCTCGGATCATCCGTTCAATCCGATGGATTGGGAGATCGAGAAAATCGTCAAGCACGCGCAGAGACACTTAAAGCTCAAGATCGAAGATCTCCGCCTGATCATGGCGGGCAATATCAAGCGGCTGCTCAAGATGAATTAGGCTCCGAAAGCGCGCTTGTAATATGACTTGATCTCGTGGTCACTTGCTGCAGGAGGATTGTGGTCAGATGTTGCGGTGCAGCAAAGAGCAACTGCTGGGAATCGAGTTTCCCTCAGGAGGTTTTTGATCCATTCATCGTTCATTGTCGCGGGCAAAAGCCGGCCCGGTGCGGTTCACCAATTTAACCCGCGGGTTTGACTCCGGCGAAAGATCATGAAAACGCAAATCACGATGTACCCAGGAAACCGTCATGGCGATTTGATGACAATTATGGTAACTCAATCACTCATCGTCACTTGATTTTCATCTCCACGCTGAGGACTCTTTCATCCGGTCTCGCTTTCCAAACGACGTTGCGGGCGACCCCATAAATTTCGGCGAGCGTATACAGAGGCACCAACGGCGCATCGTCCATCAAGATACGTCCCGCTTGTTGCAACAGCTCGACCCGCTTCTTCTGATCGCCGGTCTTTTGTTCTTCGTCGATCAATTTGTCGAATTCTGGATTTTTGTATTCGACCCGCTTACTGACTCCCGAACGATAATACTGATCGTAAACCGTATCGGCATCGATGGCCGGGCGGCCGACGTAATAAAAGGGAAGCTTTCCGCCGTTGACTCCTTCTCTACCCCAAAAGATCACGAATTCTTGAGAAACAAGCTCGGCCTTGACACCGATTTTCGCAAGTTGATCGGCGATAACCTGGCAAACTTCACGTGCTTTGGGGTAACGGTCCGGGGAGAAATAAAGTTTGACGTCCAAACCGTTGGCAAAGCCGGCGCCGGCGAGAATCTCCTTGGCCTTCTTCGGATCGTACGGATAACGCTTCATCTTGGGATCGAAGCCAATCACGTTGGAGCCAAGCGGCCCATTCATGACGTAGCCGTTTCCCTCGTAGATGTGCTTAATGATCACCGTTGGATCGATCGCGTAGTTAAATGCCTGGCGCACCTGTTTATTGTCGAAGGGTTTGTGCGTGACGTTCATGGCGAGAAAGTACATCCGCACGCCTTCGGCCTTCTCGGCGCGGACTTTCGGATTGTTGGCGAAACGCGAGAGCTCTTCCACCGGCACGTTGTTGATGACATCGCCCTGTCCGGCCAATAGCCCGGCAACCCGGCCGGCATCCTCTTTTACTCGCTTCAAGACCACTTCTTTGATCGCCGCCGGCGCGCGCCAATACTGATCATTGCGCGTCATCACCAGATTGCCATCGCGCTGCCAACTGACGAACTTGTACGGCCCGGTACCCAACGGGTACTGATCCGCCTGGTCGCCGTGCTTGTCCGCCGCCGCTTTGCTGATCATGAAGCGATTGTCCAAACGGTCGAGAAAGACCGCATTAGGTATTTCGGTGGTAAAAACCACCGTGTGATCATCCGGCGCTTGCATTTCCGTCAGGTCTCTAAAATTTTCCTTTTGCAGGCTCTGTTTATCGTTTTTGATGCGGTTGATCGAATGAATGACGTCCTGCGCCGTAAACGGCGTGCCGTCGTGAAAACGAACTCCCTTGCGCAAGCGAAACACCCATCGGGTGCCTTGAAATTCCCATGATTCGGCGAGCACGCCGCGGTATTGTTTCTTGGCGTAGTCGACTTCCACCAGAGGCTCGATCATGTGCAGCCAAATGCCGTACTGCGGACCCGATGTGTAGGCATAGGGATGAAGGGTATCCAGGCCGACGCTACTCAAGAGAGTTATTCGCTCTTTTGTCGCCGCGAAACTCACCTTTAGCAGAGAGTCTCCGATCAATGCGGCTAATCCCCCCAGAGCTCCGTGCTTCAGAAAATCTCGCCGAGTGGGTTCTTTTGATTGCGAATTCATTACAACCCTTTCCAGTTAACACCCGTGGCGCCGCCGAGAAAGATTTCGTCGCCTCACTTTATTTTCATCTCAGCGTAAAGAATCTTTTCGTCCGGCCGCGCTTTCCACACAATGTTGCGCGCTGCACCATAGATTTCCGCCAACGTGTACAACGGCACCAACGGCGCGTCCTCCATCAAGATACGCCCCGCCTGTTGTAACAGTGCGACGCGCTTTTTCGGATCGCCGGTCTTCTGTTCCTCGTCAATGAGCTTGTCAAATTCAGGATTCTTGTACTGAATCCGCGGACTGACGCCGGAACGAAAATACTGATCGTAAACGGTATCGGCGTCCGCGGCGGGTCGCCCGACGTAATAAAACGGCAGCTTCCCTCCATTGACTCCTTCCTTGCCCCAAAAGATAACGAACTCTTGTGACACCAGCTCGGCCCTGACACCGGCT
>JAICEJ010000190.1 GCA_025924215.1 Candidatus Binatia bacterium | reverse complement strand
AGGGAGATTGCCGAACTGATTAAAGAAGTAGTGGGGTTCTCCGGAGAGCTACGCTTTAACCCGAAGAAGCCCGACGGTATGCCATTGAAGTCGCTCGATTCCAGCGAGCTTTTCGCTCTTGGATGGCAACCAAAGATATCGCTGCGTCTAGGTCTGGAAAAAACCTACCAGTGGTACCTCGATACTTTTCACAGGGATATATAACCTCATGAACGAACGTATTTTTAAATCTCTTTATAGGATCCGCCGAGTGGAGGAAGAGATTGCCCGGATTTATCCCACCGATAAGATCAAGAGTCCCGTGCATCTCTCAATCGGTCAGGAGTGGATAGCCGTCGGGGTGTGCGAGGCTCTGCGCCCCGACGACACCGTCTTCGGCAGCTATCGAAGTCACGCGTACTATTTGGCTAAAGGCGGTGACTTAAAAAAAATGTTCGCTGAGCTTTACGGCAAGGCTACAGGGTGCGCGAAAGGAAAGGGTGGGTCGATGCACCTCGTCGATGTCGCTCATGGCGTCATGGGAGCCTCGGCAGTCGTCGGAACGACTATTCCCAATGCTGTCGGCTATGCGTATGCCATGAAACTACAGAAGAGAAAAAATGTCGTCGTGAGTTTTTTTGGCGATGGAGCGACGGAGGAGGGAGTTTTTCACGAAAGCCTTAATTTTGCCGCTCTGAAGGAGCTTCCGGTGATTTTTGTCTGCGAGAATAATTTCTACGCCATCCATACTCATATATCGCGCCGTCAGAAGGCTCCGAACCCATGCGACAAGGCCAAAGCCCATGGCATCGTAGCGGAGCAGATCGGCGATGGCGATACGCAGCGGCTTTATAACCGGATTAATTCCGCGGCAGGTCTCATGCGCGCAGGCGGGAGTGGGCCGTACTTTTTTGAATGCCTTACATATCGTTGGAAAGAACACGTCGGCCCAAACGAAGATTTTGATTTGGGTTACCGGAGCCGGCAAGAAGCGAGCCCGTGGCTCGAACGCGACGCTTTGCCGCGGATAGAATGCCTTCTGTCAGCGGAAGCTTGTAGCCGGTTGAAAACCGAAGTGGAAGAAGAAATCACTGCGGCCATCCGCTTTGCGGAGGAAAGCCCGTATCCACAACCGGAAGAGTTATATATGGATGTGATCGGGGACTAAATGGAACGCACTCTGTCGTATATCGACGCGATTCGCGAAGCTACGGATCAGGAGATGGCGCGAGACGGATCAGTGGTGATTTTTGGTCTCGATGTCGACGATCCCAAGGCAATTCAAGGAACCACGCGCGGGCTGCTTGAAAAATATGGCCCGGAACGTGTTTTCGGAACTCCACTTTCCGAGGACGCCATGACCGGAGTCGCCATCGGAATGGCTTTAGCGGGCCTGCGGCCGATTCACGTTCACATCCGCATGGATTTCATGCTGTTGGCGATGAATCAATTGGTGAACATCGCGGCTAAGAGTCGCTATATGTACGGCGGTCAAGTTCATGTGCCGATGGTTGTTCGCTGCATGATCGGGAAGAGTTGGGGGCAGGGCGCTCAGCACTCCCAGGGATTACACTCGCTCTTCATGCACATTCCCGGCCTGAAAGTGGTTGCGCCGGCCAATCCTTATGATGCGAAGGGATGCTTGATCCAGGCGATCCGAGATGGTGATCCGGTCATCTATGTTGAGCATCGGATTCTCCATTTCCAAAAAGGCGTGGTTCCGGAATCCGAATACGCCGTTCCAGCTGGCAAAGCCCGCGTTTTAGCGCAAGGCCATGATATTACACTCGTCGGAATTTCGTACATGGTATTGGAATGTCTGAGAGCGCGTGATTACCTTGCATCAACCGGTATCGATGCGGAAGTGATCGATCCCGTCTGGCTTAGCCCGCTTGACATCGACACGATCGTAAGATCCGCGCGAAAAACCGGCCGTCTTTGTGTTGTCGACAATGGATGGACAGTCTGCGGTGCCGGCGCCGAAATAGTCAGTCAGGTAATCGAAAGGCTGCAACACGACAGGCATGTGGCCGTCCAACGCCTAGGATATGCGCCGGTGACCTGCCCGCCGACTCCGGTTCTGGAGGAGCTCTATTATCCAAACGCACGCACCATCGCATCGACCGCCTATGATCTGGTCAAAGGAGGCAAAAACGCTTGGTTGCCGCAGGAACGAAAAGACCTTGTGGAGTTCGAATTTCGCGGGCCATTTTAATCCAATCATGAATACTATCCAAAATCTCGCTTGGCCATTGATGAAGAACAATCTGGCTAAGGAGGATTTCGCCAGGGTTGTCGAGCTGCTGCATCAGCAGGACCCGATCTTGACGCAATCCGATCAGGTCAAGGAGTTTGAAAAAGAGTGGTCGGCTTGGCTAGGTGTCAAATACAGCGTCTTTGTAAATTCCGGTTCGTCGGCGAATCTCTTAACTATGTGCGCGCTTAAAGAGCGCTATGGCTCGGGAGAAATCATCGTGCCACCGTTGACTTGGATTTCCGATATTGCTTCGGTGATTCAGGCCGGGTTTAAACCCGTATTCGTCGACATCGATCGCCGCACACTGGGAATGGACCATCAACAGATCCTCGAAAGAATTTCACCCAGCACCAGAGCCGTATTCATGACTCACGTATTAGGTTTCAATGCTTTGAAAAAATCGTTTGTTGCCGAGCTTGAAGGCCGAGGTATTCCGCTTATCGAAGACGTTTGTGAATCACATGGGGCGACGTGCGAGGGGCAAAAGCTAGGAACTTTCGGGCTGATGTCCAACTTCTCCTTCTACTATGCGCATCATATGAGCACCATCGAGGGTGGTATGATTTGCACCAACGACTCTGATCTATATGAAACGCTGCGCATGCTTCGTTCCCATGGCATGGTACGAGAGTCGAGTTCGTCCCAGCTTAAGGAGAGTTTTTATCGAAAATACCCGGATCTGAACCCCGACTTCATATTTGCATTCCCGGCATACAATGTTCGAAGCACGGAAATCAACGCTGTCATCGGCCGTTCTCAACTCAAGCGGCTCGATGCCAACAACAGGATCAGATCGGAGAATTTAAACTTGTTTCTCGAACATCTAGACCCTGAGAAGTACCAGACCGATTTTGTCACGGCAGGAAGCTGCAATTATGCGTTTACCTTGGTGCTCAATCGCGCTGATCCGGTGTTATGTGAAAACGTGATGCAATTGATGCGGCGCTACAACGTAGAATTCCGCCGCGGCACCTCGGGCGGCGGAAATCAATTGAGGCAGCCTTATCTAAGAAGAATAGTGGGCGAGCGCGAGTTTGAAAAGTATCCAAACGTCGATCATGTTCATTTCTACGGCTTCTACATAGGTAATTATCCGGATCTCGAGCGAGAAAAAATCCTGCAGTTATGTTCTCTCCTGAACAGTGTCTCCGGTGAGGGCGAACGTTATGTTTCGTAATGGCCAATTGGACCTGGTACTGGTTCACCCCGGAACCCGCATGCAGGTCTATCAATCTTTGGGATCGAAGCTGGCGGCCATCGAGCCTCCGGTATGGGCAAGCTTACTGGCAACGTTTGTTCGTAAACACGGCTTCTCGGTTCAAATCGTAGATGCGGAAGCGGAGAATCTAACACCCGAAGAGACCGCAACGCGGATCGAAGAGATGGATCCTCGATTGGCCGTGATTGTCGTTTACGGCCATCAACCATCGGCCTCTACCCAAAACATGACGGTCTCAGGCTTGATCTGCGACGCGCTTAAAGAACTCAACCCGAATCGCAGATTAGCGCTGGTGGGCGGACATGTCGCGGCGCTTCCGGAGCGTACGTTGCGCGAGGAAGCGGCGGATTTCGTGTGCACCGGAGAAGGACCCTATACTCTCGTCGATTTGTTGCAGGCCGCGAAATCTACATCGCCGGACTATTCGAAGGTGCGGGGAATTTGTTTTTGGAAAGACGGCGTTGTCACCTCCACACCCGCAGCTCCACTGGTCAAGAATCTAGATGACGAAATCCCCGAACTCGCATGGGATCTTTTGCCTATGGACAAGTACCGAGCGCACAACTGGCACTGCTTCGGAGATCTTCAGCGAGAGCCCTACGCCTCGTTTTACACAACCTTCGGCTGTCCTTTTCATTGCAGCTTCTGTTGTATTCAAGCGCCGTTTAAGACCGGAGAAAAGGAAGCGGGATGGAAAGAAAGCGTTAATAGCTATCGCTTCTGGAGCGCGCCGGCGGTGATCGCGCAGATCGATAAGCTTGTCAACCAGTATGGCATTCGTAATATTAAGATAGCCGACGAGATGTTCGTCCTGAATTCACGTCACATCCTTGGGATATGCGATGCGATTATCGAACGCGGCTATGACCTGAATATCTGGGCTTATGCGCGCGTCGACACGGTCAAGGACGGAATGCTGGAAAAGCTCAAACGCGCGGGCTTCAACTGGCTGGCGTTTGGCATCGAGGCGGCTAGCGATCGGGTGCGTGATGACGTGGATAAGGGATTTGATCAAGAGGTGATCTTTCGCACTCTGGAGAATGTGAGAGCAGCCGATGTTAACGTGATCGCCAACTATATTTTTGGTCTTCCGGAAGATGATCTGGAGAGCATGGAGTCGACGCTTAATTTAGCTCTCGAACTCAACTGTGAATTCGCGAACTTCTATTCTGCCATGGCCTATCCTGGATCCCAGTTATACAACCTGGCGATGAGGGAGGGTTGGCCGCTCCCAGAGAAGTGGTCCGGCTATTCGCAGCATGCCATCGACACCTTGCCCTTGCCCACGAAGTACCTATCGGGCGCGGAGGTGCTGAGATTTCGTGATGAGGCTTTTCACCGGTATTTCAGCAGTCCACAGTATTTGCGGATGATAGAGGCAAAATACGGTTCGCTTACGGCTGAGCACATCCGCGAGATGGCGTCACAACGGTTAGTCAGAAGAATCTTGGCTGCAGCCTGAACCTCAGTGCGTGCGACGCGATTTTGTGCGAAAGCGACGATCTGCTGATTCGATGGGTGCGAAGCCTCAGCAGCCGGAGCAAAAAAAGCGAAAACTTGTCTGCGAGAACAGCCAGTTTAATATCTTCTTTGACGAACTGACTTCCCAAGGCCGCACGAGCATCAGAGATTATCTGGTGGTTGCGCCAAAACGTGTCGCCTCTAATCTAGTCACCGGAGTGGCGATTCTGCCGATCGTTGACGGCAAAATCGGCCTAATCCGCATTTACCGTCATCCCATTGGGCAATACTCATGGGAGATTCCGCGGGGTTTTATCGATCGGCAAGAGGTGTCTGCGAGCGCAGCGGGGCGAGAACTAAAGGAAGAGACAGGACTCGATTGCAAATCCGAAGCAATTCGATCGTTGGGCTTTATCACTCCGGATGGGGGAATTTTGGCAGCCAGAGTGCAGTTGTTTGCGGCGACCGAGTGTGCAAAGGAACGGGAGTATGCGCCGGCGGAAATCGGGCACCGAGAGCTCCGGTTCTTCAATATTCAAGAAGTCGAAGAAATGATATCTCGTTCTGAGGTGCAGGACCCATCAACAGTCATAGCATTCTTTATGTACAGCCGATTTGAGAACCAGGCTCTGGACGGTCCAGTGTGAAAGTGACTCTGCTAGTTCTGGCATTGAATGAAATCGAGGGCATGAAGGCGATCATGCCGCGGGTGAAAAAAGAATGGTATGACCAGATCATCATTTTGGACGGCGGCTCGACCGATGGAACCATCGAGTATGCTAAAGAACAGGGATACTTCGTCTATGTCCAGAAACGACCCGGATTTCGCCACGCTTATACGGAAGTATTGCCGTACATTGAAGGAGACGTGATCGTTACCTTCAGCCCCGACGGCAACTCCGTTCCGGAGCGAATTCCTGCATTAACCGAGAAAATGAAAGAAGGATACGACATGGTGATTGGCTCCCGTTACCTGGACGGGGCTAAGAGCGATGATGATGACGTGATTACAGCCTTCGGCAACTGGCTCTTCACTAAAACGATCAACGTCCTGCATGGCGGGTGCTATACCGATTCGATGGTGATCTTCCGCGCTTACAAAACTCAATTGATCTACGATCTAGAGCTGCATACCGACGAGCCCTACTCCGCCGCTGAGAAGCTTTTCCATACCACGATCAGTTGGGAGCCTCTAATGTCGGTGAGGGCGGCTAAACGAAGAGTCAAGGTCGGCGAAATACCGGCGGACGAACCACCACGGATAGGCGGCCAAAGAAAGCTTCGAGTCATACAGTGGGGTGGTGCGTACTATTTTCAATTTCTGCGGGAAAAATTTTTTTGGACTTAGTTTTATGCTGTATCGGCGGCTTTTGAAACTCGTTATAAATTGAATTGCCTCGCTTTAGGATGACCTACTCGGATCCTGTTGCTACATTCTGAAGAGGCACTCGTTTTCAGAGCATTGGGTAGGGCCTGCGCCATGTCCCACTTTTATCTTGGTCGGCAACACTACTGCACGGTTATCTAACTTAGCACCGCCATCTAAGGAGCGCTCTAGATGATGCCTGAATTAGTTCATGCGAACGAAGAAGCGTCGGCTCTATCTTCGGCTGTTGAGCACACCGACGTCAGTGCCCGTGGTTACCAGAAAGCTCGAATGGCTCATTGGGATCAGGTGGCTCGCAGCATTGCCGATGGTTGGAACGGCTCGGGAGCCTTTTACCAGAAACAACTGGCTCACTACTATTCCCATTTGATCTCGCCCGGAAGGCGAGTGCTAGAAATCGGCTGTGGCACAGGCGACCTTTTGGCTGCAGTGAACCCATCTCTCGGCGTTGGCGTGGATTTTTCAAGAGGGATGATTAAACAGGCGAGGGAGAAATATCCGCAGCTGAGCTTTATAGAAGCTGACGCACACGAAATCGTTTTTGATGGTCAATTCGATGTCATTGTCCTTTCGGATTTGGTGAATGATCTATGGGACGTTCAAACCGTCTTTAAACAACTGCGCTCGCTCAGTCACCGTCGCACGCGCTTAATCCTGAATACATACAGCTATGTTTGGCAGCCGCTGATTGCATTGTCGCAACTATTGCAGTTGAGCAAGCCCACGCTCGAACAAAACTGGCTAACCGTCGAAGATCTTGCCAACTTGCTCAACTTGGCGGATTTCGAGGTCATCAAACGCACGCGGGAGATATTGTGCCCCGTTCCTTTGCCGCTTGCCGCTAATTTCGCCAACCGGTTTTTGGTTAAACTATGGCCATTTTCTATGTTAGCGATGACTAATTTTGTTATCGCTCGGCCCCAAGGTTCAGCGGTAATCAGAACCGCTGATGAACAGCCACGCGTCTCCATAGTTGTTCCAGCGCGAAACGAGAGCGGTAACGTTGAGCGCATTTTTGTTCGGACACCGGCTCTAGGTGCGAATACGGAACTTGTGTTTGTTGAGGGACATTCCAGAGATGATACTTATGAAGCGATAGAACGGGCTATGGTGAAATATCCTGATCGGTCCTGCAGATTGATGAAACAATCAGGAGAAGGAAAGGGGGATGCTGTTAGATTAGGCTTTGATCAGGCGAAGGGAGACATCTTGATGATTCTTGACGCTGACCTGACGGTGCCTCCTGAAGATTTGGTTCGTTTCTACGATCTGCTTGTATCCGGCAAAGCAGATTTCGTTAATGGCGTTCGCTTGGTGTATCCAATGGAAGATCAAGCGATGCGGTTCGTGAATCTTATCGGGAATAAATTTTTTAGCCTTGCCTTCTCCTGGCTGCTCAGCCAATCCATAAAAGACACTCTGTGCGGTACGAAAGTGTTATGGAAAAAGGATTATGAGTTGATTAAAGCGCATCGCGCTTATTTCGGCGATTTTGACCCATTTGGTGACTTCGACCTTTTGTTTGGCGCGGCCAAACTCAATCTTAAAATCGCCGACATGCCAATTCGCTACCGAGAGCGTACCTATGGCACGACCAATATTCAGCGCTGGAAACATGCTTGGCTCCTTTTGAAAATGGTTCGGTTTGCTGCTGGGCGAATCAAATTCGTCTGAGTTGCCAGTGAACTGATGATCAGGTTCTTCCTCGCTCATCCTCTCACGAGAGGGTTGGACATTGATGATCCACATACCACGGAAATACGACGGCAGATCATTCGAGAAAAGAGCTTCCTACGGCAGATCTATCATGAATGGTATGCAGCGATAGCTAGTAAGCTCTCAACCAGAGAGGGACCGGTGTTGGAGTTAGGATCAGGGGCCGGCTTTCTGAAGGATTTCGTACCTGGCCTAATTACGTCCGAGGTTTTTCACTGTCGCGGAATTGATCTTGTCTTGAATGGTACAGAGTTACCGTTTGCCGACGGTACTTTGCAAGCAGTTGTTATGATCGACGTCTTCCATCATATATCGCAACCACGGAGGTTTTTCACAGAGGCAGCCCGCTGTGTGCGTCCGGGTGGTATTGTTTTGATGATTGAGCCTTGGGTCACAGTTTGGTCCCAGCTTGTTTACACGCGGCTGCATCATGAACCATTCCAGCCAGAAGCAAAGCAGTGGGAATTACCAAACAGTGGCCCACTATCCGGCGCTAATGGAGCGTTGCCGTATATTGTCTTTGCCAGAGATCGAATACAGTTCGAGCGTGAGT
>JAICEJ010000189.1 GCA_025924215.1 Candidatus Binatia bacterium | reverse complement strand
TCAGCCGCTGCATTCATGAAAGAACTGGCAGTTACCGGTCGGCATTTTGATATTTTCGTCGGTCCGCAGTGAGGGAGTAAGAGTGCTTTCGAAAATGATTTGCATGGACCGCATATTCCATTTTAGTTAACTCTCGTTTGTGTCCCTATTTGATTCGGGCCTGTTTCTTTGTGGTAAAAAGCAGTCCAACTCCGACAAAGATTAAAGTCAGACTCATCCACTGATACTCGGTTAAGCCCGCCGCCAGCACGGGATTTACGCGCCAGAACTCCACGATAAAGCGCATTGATCCGGCGAGAATCAAATAAAGGTAAAAAATCATGCCGGGAGCATGAGGTCTTTTCCGGACCGACCATAGAATCGCGAAAACGATCAGCGATTGGACAAGCTCATAGAGCTGCGTGGGGTGGACTCTAACTCCTGGCGGATAAGGTACACCAGTCAAGGGATCAGCCCAGCCGGCGACTGCATTAGGAAAGGCCATCGCCCACGGCACGTCTGAAACTTTGCCCCAAGTTCCGTCGCCAGCTAAGAAACACCCAATGCGTCCGATGCCATAGGCCAGGGCAAGCGCCGGTGCGCTCATATCCGCGGCTTCCCAGAATGGCAGATGGTATTTTTTAAAGCTCCATGCTGTCGTCAACCCGCCAACCAACAGCCCGCCGAACCAACTGAAACCCGAGCCACTCAAGAGAAATGACAGCGGTGCTCCAACAAAATGTTTCCATTCCTCGATGATAAACAGAAGCCGAGCACCAATCAGCCCGCCAATAGCGGCAGTGATGACCACTGTTCCAGCGAGTTCGGAATCATATCCGTATCGCTTGAGCTCCAGTTGCAGAATACAAACCGCCGCTAAAGCGCCAAGCGCCCAAAAGGCTCCCAGACTGTAGATGGTTAAAGGTCCGATCTCGAACAGTAGGGGATACATAAAGGTCAGTCTTTTTTTCCGGCAGACGGCGGCGGCGCGAACAATCAATGCTGGCTATGACCATTGCCTTTATCGTCTGGACGACGTTTAGCACCGCCATCAACGGTCAGCTTGCTTACTTCGATGCCGTCCCGACGCAATTCCTCATCAGTGGCTTTGAGCGCTACGGTTCCCGGCGGATGTTTGTACCATCCCGGGTCTTCGTCGTAGTTCTTCAAACCATTGCGAACTTTTAAAACTGTGAATAGCCCGCCCATGGAAATGTAGTCGCCGAAAGGACCCGAGGCTCCCTTCATTGAGATCGTATTGCGTGGGTAGGGCATCGCCTCGGCCATCTTTCCCATGTCCATGCCAGTGTGTCCCATCGTCATGTAGGCCGGTAAAAGAGGCCGAAGTTTTTCATCCAGCCCCTCTGGTTTAACTCCAACCATATTGGGAAAGTCATGACCCATCTGGTTCATGACATGGTGCGTCATGTGGCAGTGAAATGCCCAGTCCCCTGGAGCATCCGAAATGAATTCTATGTTTCGTGTTTGCCCGACGGCGACAAGCACCGTCGATTCCGGCCACTGTGCCGACAGCGGAATCTCCTCGCCGTCCGTGGCGGTTACTCGAAAGTGGTGCCCGTGAATGTGCATCGGGTGATGATCGGTCGCGCCCAGATTCCCTAGACGGATTCTGACCTTGTCGCCGGTCTTGCACAGCAGAGGCGATGTCGATGGAAACACTTTGCCGTTGATCGTAAGAACGTTGAAGTCGGTCATTTCCAACGTGTTCGGCCGAGAGGTGCCGGCCGGGATGGCCCATTCACTGATCATCAGCGAGAAGTCGCGATCGACATGATATTCAGGCGATGGATTTCTTGGATGTATGATGAACATGCCGATCATGCCCATGCCCATCTGCGTCATCTCGTCATGATGCGAGTGAAACATCTGGGTGCCGTACTGGCGCAGAGTGAACTCGTACTTCACCGTGTCGCCGGCCTTGATATAGGGCTGGGTGAGTCCGCCAACGCCGTCCATGCCGTTGGGTAGATTGAAGCCGTGCCAATGGATCGAAGTCGCCACGTGCAAACGGTTGGTCACGTAGATGCGCACCCGCTCGCCTTCGACCGCTTCGATGACCGTGCTGTTCACACGGCCGTTGAATCCCCAACATTTGGCGCGCAAACCGGGATCGAATTCATGATTTACCTCTTCGGCAATGAGATGGAAAACTTTGACTCCGTCGACAATCTTGAACGGGAGCGCCGCGCCGTCCGGAACGACGACGGGTTTGTAACCGCGCCCCGGAAGAACCGGCGCCAGCGGCTTAACATCGACGGGTCCTCCGCTATAGCTCTTCTCCCAGTAGGGCCGGTTGCTGCCGCGCTGCGGGTTGTATCCCCGGAACGGCTGGTAATCTGCTCCCGAGCCGCCGTGATTGATCGCGTGCGCCGAACTTTTCGATAAAGCCACGCCAGCAATCGTAGCAGCGCCAAGACCCAGCATTTGACGCCGGGATATTTTTCTAATCATCTCGTACTCCTGTAAATACTAATGTCCTTCACTGTCGAGAGTTCCCCTTTGGCCGCTCGTGCTTCTGACCGATACCAGTCTCGAGGTTGGTAGCCGGCCGCTCAAGATCTGCTCCACATCAGCGCGGGCCAACCAGTAGTCACGAAGCGACTCGACGTAAGCAACGGCCGTTTGTATTTGCTGCTCGCGAGCGCGCAAGAGCTGAAACGGACCCAGCTGCATGGCGTTGTATTGAAGCTGCGCCTCGTTGACGATGCGCTCGTGTAATGGAAGAAGGATATCGCGGTAGTACAAAGCGCGGTCTCGTGCCCCCTCAAAGCGATCCTGAACAGCGCGAGCCCCGGAGCGGATCCGCACCGCCAGCGCGTAATATTCCTGCTGAGACCGTCGCAGCTCTGCTGCGGCCCGGCCGATCCGGGCCTGCCCCTGATCGAACAGAGGAATAGGGAATTCGAGCGTCGGCCCAAGCTGCCATGAACCTTCTTCCCGCTCGCCACGCGGTCCTGCGTGCAGCTCCGGAACTAGCACCGTCGATCTGTTGAAACCCAGCTGATTGCCCGCCAGCATGATCCGCTGCCGCGCATTTAAGAGATCGATACTGTTCTCGAGTACACGTTGCTCGAGCTCCTGCATCTGAGATGGCTCCTCTGGAATGTCGGGCAAGCGTTGATCGCTTTGCCACTGGGTTTGCTTTCCCCATAGTCCCATTAGGATGTTTAACTCTTCCCGACTTTGGCGAACCGCGACCTCGGCAGATCTCAAAGCCAATTTACTTGCCTCGAACTGTGCCCTTTCCCGGCCGAGGTCGAGATCAGTGATGTTGCCCGCCGCAGAAAGGCGCCGCGCAATTTCAAAGGAGGCGTCGAGCGCTTGAATAACTGCCTGACGCAATTCGAGCATTTGCTCGTTTGCTTGATGTAAATAGAACGCTGCTCGGACGCCGGCTGCAAAATCAAGAACTGAACCGGCAAGCCTCGTTTTGACTTCTTCGAAGCGAGCTGCAGCGACTCGTTTGCGCAACGGTATGTAGAATATGTTCAGAAAGTTCATGGCTGCGCTAAGCTCTAGGTCGGGCTGCCCGCCGCCGGACAGCGGGAACATAACCGAGCCATCGAAAATTGGGTTGCTTAGAAGACCCGCTTGTACCAGATCTGCCTGTGCAACGCCGAGGTCGGAATAGACCGCTTGCAGTTCGCGGTTATTGAGAACTGCGATCTGAACGGCTTCATCGGCGGTCAATTTGCGTTTTAGCAACGAGCCTAATTTCTCCGTCACCTGTTGGTCGAGATCGGTCCCGTTGTTCCAGGATATCTCCGTTCTGCTCCGCTCGCGCACCGTCGCTTTAACTTCATCGAAGCCCGCATTGAGAGTGATTGAGGCGCAGCCGCCGAAAAACAAAAGCCCAACGATCAACCAATCCGCATTTCTTGCTAAGATCACTGGTCGTCCCCCCCTGAACTCCTGACGAGCCGACTCATTTCAATTTCTCTATTTTGACGATCGTTTTCTTTGGCACGTCGATGATAAAACGCACCTGATCGCCGGATTTCAGTCCTTCAAGCAGAGAGGCGGGTTCGATCCGATATCCCATCGTCATCGGCTCCATGAAGCCTTTGATTTCGCCGTGTTCGACCACGAGTTGGTTGGCACTGGGAACGGTCGCGACAACTTTCCCCTCTCCAACGACCGTCTTCTGCCCGTTAGCTGCACCAGCCGCATCTTGGACTTCGTGCTCTCCTGGTTCTTTCGCCGCGGCAGCTATCGCCTGCATGTCGTTTCGGGTGTAAGCAAGTGTTTTGGAAGGCGCACCTTCCGGCGCGCTCATCGCCCGCGGATTGGCCGGATGGTTCATGCCTACCGGCTGTGATTCATAAGCCGCGCAAGCTGACAGCGCCAGAAAAACCGTTGCAACCGAAAGAGCTACTGATTTCATCTTCTTTTCTCCTTTGGGGTTTAACCAAGCTGACGCATGCGCCGGCGTTTCATTACGCGGCTGCGCGCCAAGAACTTCTACGCAGGGCGTTTTGCGTCGCTGCTGCAGTGGCAATCGAGACAGCCGTGCGCGGCGCAGACCCGACAATTCTCTTCCAAACGGCTCTTGAGCTGTTGGCGCGCCCGGTGAAGCCGCACGTTAAGATTGTTCCGGCTAATGCCCAACTCGGCCGCGACTAGATCAGAATTCTCCTCTTTCAAGTCGATCCGGCGGATCAGCTCGGAGTGCTGCGCCGCCATTCGCGGCAGCAGGCGCTCCATGCAGCTGCAAACGACGCGCTCTTCCTCACCGTTCTGAACTCCGTCCAGTTCCCGCTCTAAATCTTCTAGGGCGCGGTCCCGCGCATCACGGCGCCGGTAAAGGTCGATAATCGTTCGACGGAGGATGCGGTAAAACCAGGCTTTGGCGTTTTCTTTGTCGCGGAGCTGATCGGACGATCTCAAGGCCTTGAGAAGACTTTCCTGCACAACGTCAGCCGCAAGCCCCGGGTCGCGCAGGCGCTTGCGCGCGAAGGCGGTAAACTCCCGAACATTTTCTAGTAATTGGGTTTCAATGGTAGCCATGACTACTTCCGTCCTGCCGGTGAGGATTTCTTTTCGATGCGGGTGATCACATTGCGCTCCGTATCGATGGTGAACTGAATCTGATCACCTTGACTGACCGCCTTAACCAATGACGGAGGGCTTACTTTGTATCCCATGGTCATCGCATCCATAAATCCTTTGATCTCGCCGTGCTCAATTACGACCTCACCTTTGTCGCCGACGACCGCGATTACTTTTCCGACCCCGGCGACAGTCTTCGGTGATCCCTTGGGACGGAGCGACGCGATATACGCAGATACATCGATAAGCTCTCGGACGGTCATTTTTTCGGTGAAGTCTGACATCGGCGACTGACCCTCTGCATCACGATAGTTTTTGGGAACAACTGCGTTCGGATTCATGATGGACTCCGCGAAGAACTCAACGGGGTGCAGGCCGCCCATTTGGCTGAGCTCTGGCGCGTTTTCGGTGGGCAAAGGAAAGTTTTCGCCGCGTACTTCGTGGCAGTAATGACACTCAAATTTTTCGAAGACCGCCCTGCCCTTGGCTGCATCACCCTTGGGCATGGTAAATCGCCACCCGATCGGATGATGCGTTTGGCCTTGCCGCTTCTCGGCATCCGGCGTTGTCTTCTTGGTGTGTTTCGAAGCAAAAGACTGAAATGATAAAACTAACACTGCACTACCGATCACAAGAAATGACACCGGGAGTAAACGTTGGAATGACATAAATAAACTCTCGCTGTGATCACGACCGATTCACAGTCAAACCCGGAACCGGGCCGTGATGATGGTTAATTAAAATTATGGAACAACTGCGGAGAATGAACGAAAGGGGAAGCTGGTCCTAGATGCGCAGAACCGAAAGCATGAGATATGGAGGAATGATGCGTGAATGAGCAGACCCCGGAGGCCCGTGTATCAAACGATAAAGGCCATGGTCGATAAACTGAGAATCCAGTTCACCCACCAGAGTCTCAGGCAAGCGTTCTACCCGTTGGTCGGGGCTAATGGTGAAAGTGGCCGTCACAAGATAATCGCCAATAGGCGGACAATGGATCGCACTATTATCGGAGTGGTGGTGATCTGAGTTCGAGTGATGATCGTGTCCGTGTGCCGGAACCGAACGGTGATGATCGTCGGATGCAATTGAAATCTGCTTGCAGTTCTCCCACGCCGCAGCCACGCCGGCGAATACAACCAGGAAACAACAAGTGATCAGAATCAAGCGTTTCATTACGGCCTTCAAAACCTTGCCTTATGACGAATACTTTTTCAACAGGGCCGAAACTTCCTTTAGAGCCAAGTCCCGATCAGGGAGCACGTCTGCGCGCCACCGACATTTGATTCGACGGCATGGGAAGAAACCATTTGCCTCGAAACCAGAACGCCGCACTGACGAGACTGATCAGAACCGGCACTTCGACCAACGGGCCGATTACCGTCGCAAAGGCGACCGGCGAGCCAAGACCGAACGCGCCGATAGCGACGGCAATCGCAAGCTCAAAGTTATTGCTAGCCGCCGTGAAAGCAGCGGCGGTGGTCTTGCCGTAATCAGCACCGATCGCTTTCCCCATCAGAAAGCTGACAAAGAACATAATGACAAAATAAATTGCCAGCGGAATGGCGATACGGATCACATCCAGGGGTAGCTTTAACACCATGTCTCCCTTAAGTGAGAACATGGCAAAGATCGTGAACAAGAGAGCCATCAATGTGACCCCTCCGATCTTCGGCAGAAAACGTTGCTCATACCATTCTCGCTCCTTCTTTTTAATCAGAATAAAACGTGACAAAAACCCCGCCAGAAAAGGAATACCGAGATAAATAAATACGCTCTCCGCGATGGTGCGAAAACTTACGTCAACGATTTGCCCGCCCAATCCGAAAACCGGCGGCAAGACGGTGAGGAAAATCCATGCGTATACGGTGAAAAACAGCAGCTGGAATATACTATTGAATGCGACGAGTGCCGCGACGTACTGATTGTCGCCTTCGGCCAACTGATTCCAGACAATCACCATAGCAATACAGCGGGCCAAGCCGATCAAAATCAAACCGGTCATGTATTCGGGATAATTTTGCAGGAACAGGACGGCAAGACCGAACATCAGCAACGGGCCGATCAGCCAATTCTGAACCACCGAGAGCAAAAGGATTTTCCAGTCTTTGAAAATCAGCGGCAGCTCTTCATATTTTACCCTCGCCAATGGCGGGTACATCATCAGTATCAGGCCGATGGCAATCGGGATATTCGTAGTGCCGATCGATAGGCCATTCAGGAATCGTGGCGCGCCCTTGAACACGGAGCCAACAGCAATACCAGCCGCCATGGCGAGAAAAATCCACAGGGTGAGATAACGATCGAGGAATGATAAGCGTCGCGGTGAATGACGGATCACTTTACTAACTCGTCAATGCGACCCTTCAGCAACATGAAAGACTCATCGAATGCGGCGTTGATTTCGGCCTCCGTTCCCTGCGCCTTCGCCGGGTCAGGAATACTCCAGTGAAGCTTTGTGGGCTTACCTGAGAAAACTGGACAGCTTTCGCCGGCGGCTTGATCACAGACTGTAATCACAAGATCGAACGGTTCATTGGCAAAAACATCCCATGACTTGCTCTGCGGCGCGGCCGGATCAATGCCATGCCGTATTAGCGTCTCGATGGCTTTCGGGTGAACGTAGCCTGCCGGAGAACTACCAGCGCTCCATGCCTTGTATGGTCCCTGGCCCAGGTGGTTGATCAGCGCTTCAGCCATCACCGAGCGGCAGGAATTCCCCGTGCACAAAAATAAAATCTTTTGCGAATCGTCAGGCATTACCCGCAGCATCCGCTCGCCTTTTCAGACGGTTCGCAGCAGGGCGCGTTACTGACTCGTTCCTCCGCACAGCAGGCGGTTTCGCTGCCGCGGAGCTTGGTGGAAAAGATCTGCGCATCCTCCATCGTCCGGTAGGCTTCCCAGGCGATGCCCGCCGGATCTTGCACCCACGATTTTTCCGAATTGGCGTAGCAGCAGACTGTTTCTCCTTCGTCGAAGACGGCGCGATCTGCACTTCTAATGCGTCCGCGCAGTTCTTCTAGTTCCTCGTTTTCTTCAACTTGAATACCGAGGTGATCGACGCCGTTCTTGGACGCACGGGTGGAGATGGCGAAGTTGACCCGAGGGTCCTCGAGCATCCACTTGGCATAATCTGCTTTGGTCTTCACCGGCTGAGCGCCGAAGATTGCGCTATAAAATCGGATCGATTCGTCGAGCTTTTCGACTCCGACATGGATATGAATGCGTTTCATGCTTTTTTCTCCTTTGGCTGGCAACAGTTAAATAATTCAATGACGGAACGTCCACGCTTTTTATCCCTGCGAATATTGGCGAACTCCACCCGGCAGCAATCCTCGACGATGAAGCGAATCAGACCAGTAATAAATTCAAAGTTTGCACTGTATATGATCGAGCGACCCTCGCGCCGGGACAGCACGAGTCCGGCATTGCTCATGTGTGATAGGTGAAATGACAGCGTATTGTGGGGAATGCCTAAGGCCTCGCTTACTGTTCCAGCAGGTGTCCCCTCCGATCCATGTTTCACCAGAAGG
>JAICEJ010000188.1 GCA_025924215.1 Candidatus Binatia bacterium | reverse complement strand
GACGGAATCAAGCTCATAACCAGCCAAGTGCCGATCAAACCGCCGCTCTTTGCCCGCATCAAGTCAACCAATTATCTGCCTAACGTCCTCGTCCTCTTAGAAGCCAAAGACCAAGGCGCCGACAACGGAATTTTCATCGACGAGCGCGGCATGGTAGCGGAAAGCTCGAATATGAACGTAGCTCTCGTGACGCCGGATCGGGTGTTCTGCCATCCGCCCTTTGAAGCGATTCTTTCGGGAATCACAATCCAGCGAGTTCTCGAGTTCGCTAGCCTGCTCGTGCAGCAAGGGGTGCTGAATGCTATCGACCTCACCGCTATTCCAGTGCAGGAAGGACGCAAAGCGGCGGAAATGATGCTGATCGGCAGCTCTATCAGAGTCGCGCCCGTGGTCGTATGGGACGGGCAAAAAATCGGCGACGGCAAACCCGGACCGATTGCCAAGAAGCTGCTGGAAATGTGGAATGAAGACACTACCTCTGCCCAGGATCAGCTCGTCGCGGTCCCGTACGATCAAGAAAGTTAAAGTCAACCTCGCCTGCGCGCGTTTACCGTCAGATCACGATTCGAGTAACTTGGCTTCTTTGTTGCGCTGGACCAGCAGCTTGGTAGCCGATGTCATCGGTGCTTTGCACGCTACCCTTGAACAACCGCGCATCGATGCGCCTGTGGAGCAATTTGAAGTGCCATCTGCTTGATAGTCGAGAAGAGAAATCCTCACCGCGGAGCTTACCGTTGGCCCCATCGGGCGCGTTGATTTTGCGCCCGATGGGCAAAAAAAGTTTCCGTCAGTCGGATCATGAGAGAACCGCCTCAGTTATTCCCTGGTTGTTAGCCTGGACTGAACTTCAACCTGCTGTTGCTGCAGCGGAAGATTGGCAATCTCGCGCGCTGATCCCGTCAGCTCCAGGATGTGCAAGCCGGTATTGGCGCGATCAACGATGTAGATCAGACCGCGGTCGTCGACCTCGACATTGTTCGTCTGAATCGCGATTTTGCCCGCGCGCGGGTCGGTGTTCGCTGTGGTCGCCGGTACAAAGTACGCGATCTCCTTCGGGTCGAACGGATTGCGGATGTCGACGGCGCGAACCCCTGCGTTGAAGTAAGCGACGAACAGTATTTTTCCATAATAGATCGGAGTGAAACTCTCATTCGACGAGTGCGCTCCGAAGCGCCCGCCACGGCGGCAGAAGACGCCGTCGGGGTCCGGCACGTGGTAGTTAGAAATGACCTGAGGCGTCGACTCGATGGTCACATCGGCGAAGAAGACCATCTGATGGGATTCTCCGGTGCACTCGTTGGCTGTCGACTCGTTGACGATCGCCAGGATGTCGCGGGTGCCGCCCACATTGAAGGGCCCGAGAGCAGGGATTCGCACGCCGAGTATCGGAAATGTAGTGTGCGCGCCCACCAGCGGAGACGTGTCGAATTGTGCAATGACCGGAAAAGTGAGGTTCTCAGGCGTCGGCGCCGCAGGGCCGGTCAAGAGCTTGGTGCGGTCGACGATCTGAACGGTCCCGTCGGCGCTGGTGCCATGCCCGAAATAAACCCGGTGCGCTGCGCTGATCGCACCGTGCAAACCGGTCGGAATCTCGCCCGTAGAACCCGGCTCCTGACCGACCAGACCGTAGTCACGGATGTGAACCGGACTTCTCGGATTGCTCAGGTCGAACACCTGAGTCATGCGGTTGGTGCGCCATCCAGGCACGCCCGAGACCAGGTAGGCGATGCCGGTGTCGCACTCCCACCAGTTTTTATGTGTTCCCTCAAGTCCGGATACCACCGTAGTCCGCAGCACTGGCGCGCTTGGATTTCTGACATCATAAATTTGATGCGCTTCATTGCCATGCGCCCTTAACAGGAACACTCCCTCAACATCCTGGGAGGTGACGCCGGGCAAATCCGTGCCATTACAAACCCGCACCATCTGCGCACCACCCGCTTCACCCACTCCGCTCGGACCCGGGATGTGATGGAGATAAACGGGGTTACGGGGATTGGTGACGTCAACAATAGATACGCCGTTGTTCTCGACAGCGTTGGTCAGCGGATTAAAGGCCGAGCCACCGTGGTGCCCTATATAGGCAATCCATCGGCTGCCCTGCTGATGGATTATCGGTTGATAGGCCGACCGGGCTTGAAGAGTGTTGTGGCCTAGGAGCGCCATATTATTCGAATCCGATGGATGCTGCGCCTCCACATGCCCACTGCTCATGCTCACTGATATGATCATAATCAGTAGGAGAATCCACTTTTTCATCGCTTTCTCCCTTCTCTTCTTGATGAAGGATCGTTATCTCGACTGAACATGTTCTCGCCGCAAAAACATTTTCCCTGGTCCCACGCGCTTCTCAGGCGTTCACCAGAATTGCGTATGTCCATCTGTAATTAGACCGACAAAGACAGGGGTTTGCTGGCACATGACCGAGAGCATTTCTTACGCCTCCCGAAACATGCAGTGGTAAGTTGAGAGTGTCGAGGAATTTAGTTGGCAGGCGTGAGCGTGTCCAATAGTTTTTTCCAATGACTGGGTATTGGTTTTTCTTATGGCGGAAACAGCTTCAGATGAAACGAAGAAAAAAGTGAGATTTCAAGAATGCGCCGGACTTTGGTCTTGCTTCGGCTCCTCCTCCGGAGTTTAACGCTCCCAAACGAACCGCCTCCCATTTGTCACAAAGAGCGTATCGAGCATGAGCGCGATGCCTGCCTCTCTATAAACCTTTAAACCTTTCTCCCCATGCATCTTCATAAGAGAAAAAAGATCCACTCCCGAAGTAAATCGGCGAAGGAGTTTCCCCTGAACGAATCAAACACGGGTGAAATAGTTGAAGCTGTACGGACCTCGCTAGACATTCTCTCTCGCTTGGAGTAATCGGGGCTTAAAGTGAATGCGAAACGGGAGCGACGATGAAACAGTGGACCATCATAATTTCTTTCATCGCTATGCTGTCTCCGCCGACCGCGATTTTTTCAGCGGAAACACCACTAAAGATTATCAACGTGGCGGTTCCGGCGGTTTCCCTATTGCAGGCGCCGCTGTTTACCGCGCTTGATGCCGGCGCATTCAAGAAATACGGCATGGAAGTTCGCTATGTCGTTACTGGCGCGCGGACCATTCAAGCGTTGGTTGGTGGCTCGGTGCAGTTCGCTCAGGGCGTTTCCAGCCGGACGGTTCCCGCCGCTGTTCTGGCAGGAGCCGACACCGTGTTGATTGCGAACTTCAGCGATAAGCTTTTGTTCACCATGCACAGCGCTCCCGAAGTCAAGTCGCTGCAAGATTTGAGAGGAAAAGTTGTCGGGGTCTCCGGGATCGGCGGCTCTACCGATTTCGCCACCCGGTTGGCGCTCCGTGAAGCGGGGCTCATCCCTGAGAAGGATGTTGCGATCCGCGGCGTAGGTGGAGTGCCCGAAACCGTCGCGGCGCTCAAAGCCAAGGTCGTTCAAGCCGGTACTCTTTCACCGCCTTCTTCGTTCGTGGCGCAGAAAGCGGGATTCAAGATGCTGTTCGATATGTCGAGCCTAGGCGTTGACTATATTTCGTCAGGCCTCGGAGTGAGAAAGTCCGCGATCGCCTCCAACAGACAGGAGGTCAAACAGTTCCTGATGGCAATGATTGAGGGAGCAAAGATTCTAACCAGCGATGAGGAGTTTGCCTTACGCGTGTTGGGCAAGCATACCAGGATTACAGACCGTGAAATCCTGAAACAGAGCTATAGCTATCTGAGACCCTATTTCCTAAAAGTACCGTATCCATCCGCCAGGGCGATCAAAGATACTCTAGATATTCTGTCAAAAGAAATTCCAAGAGCCAAAGATGCGGACCCCGGAGAATTCATCGACAACTCTGTCGTCAAAGAGATCGAGGCGAGCGGCTATATCGAGAATATTTATGGCAAGTGAAATAGCGTATCGGTTCATCTCCGCTGACGATCATATCGACTTGCGTTGGTTGCCGAAGGATTTGTGGACCGAGCGGCTGCCGGGCAAGCTGCGGCAACGCGGCCCGCGTGTTGTGGAAAATGAAAAGGGCTCATACTGGACTTGGGAAGGACAGACCTTTAGCCCGCATGGATACTACACGGCGGCGCAGGGTAGCGGCGCCATGTGGGCGATTGAACGCGCCGGCGTGATGCGCAAGGGCGAGCTGCGACCGACAACGGCCGCTCTTCGCTTGAGCGACATGGACTGTGACGGCGCGGACGCTTCGATCATGTATGGTCCAACCGATCCTATGGCTATCGCCGACCCGGAGCTCAGGCAACGATGCTATGAGGCCTACAACGATTGGTTGATCGATTTCTGCGCAGCCAAGCCGGAACGCCTAATCGGCGTCGCCCAGCTTTCGATGGAAGACCCCGTGGCCGCGCGCGCTGAGCTGGCACGTCTCGCAAAGCGGGGCGGGCTACGTCACGTCAACATTCTGGCATCGCGCGCGAACCCGCCGATCTACGACCAGCGATGGGAGCCGCTCTGGGCGCTCGCTGACGAATCCGGCATACCGATCGGGTTTCATCTCGCGGTCCTGGTGAAAAAAACACGGCTCGATGAGGCAGACCGAGGCGCGGCGAATCTCGTGGTCACGGCAGCGTCCCGCTTCGCTAAAGAACCGCCGGGCATTCAACTTATCGAACCGATCACCGGGCTTATCTTCTCGGGGGTCCTTGACCGTCATCCGCAGCTCAAGATTGTGATGGCCGAGGCGGGCCTTGCCTGGGTGCCCAGCATGATCCAGGGCCTCGATATCTGGTACCAGCGCACGCGCGACGGCCGCAGACTCACCGGCGATAGCCCAGTAAGCCTCCCTGAGCTGCTGCCCAGCGAATACTTCCACCGCCAGATTTGGATCAGCTTCGTCGATGACCCGCTCGGCATAAAAATGGTGGGGAGTGTCCTCGATGCCGACAAGGTAATGTTTGGTTCCGACTATCCCCATCCCGCAAGTACGTGGCCCCACTCGCAAGAGATTATCGAAGAGCAAATCAAGGCTATGTCTCCGGAAATCGCCAAGAAGATCTTCCGCGACAATGCTCGCTTGCTGTTTGCAATCGAATAAAAGTTTTCTTCCATATATCATTCACCGGCAACTGATCGCATAGTTCGGTCTTACCCGAGTTTTGGCACACTCGCGTGCTGCATATTTGCGGCTAGCTAAATCACAGCAACCCGCCCAAGGTGTCAAAGGTAGGCACAGCGGCCGTTGTATCCCGCGACTAAATTGCGTATCGAAATGAAAAACCCGCTTGATTAAGCTCTGCGCGCGTGCATTGAATTAAATGTAGCTGTGCTGAGTCGGGAAATGTTGGTCGTGATGAGCAGGCAAAGATTGTTTGGGTAAGATGAAAAAGGAGGTTGCCATGTCGATTGTCAGACTCATTTACGTAAGCGTAAAGGGTGATCAGGTTAAGGATGCAGTTAATCTTTGGAAAGAGCATTGTGCTCCGCTGATGATTAAACAGCCGGGGTGTCTGTCCGAAAAGCTCCTGGAATGTGTCGATGCGCCAAATGAATTTATCTCCTACTCTGAATGGGATAGCCAGGAAAGCATCGACAAGTATCGAAATAGCGAAGCACACGCGGAGATTCAAAGACACTCACGGGGATTGCAAGGCGGTCAGGCTATCGTGAAGCGATATGCCGTGAAGTAATCCACCACTCTGGAACTCCGGCACGAAGGAAAGTTGATAAATGCGATGGATCTGCAGTAATCGCGAAGGAGAACTTTATGCCAAGATATATTCTTCTTAGCACGCTGACCCCCGAAGGGCGGCAAACAATGCACAAAAATCCTGATCGGCTGGAAGAGGTCAACAAGGAAGTGGATGCGTTCGGTTGTAAGATCATAGCCCAATATGCGGTGCTGGGTGGTTTTGATTTCGTCAGCATCGTCGAAGCGCCTGACAACGAGACGGTCGCTCATATGTCGGTGGATTTAGGTTCACGGGGAACGATTAGCATTACTACGCTGCCAGCGATTCCTACTAAGGAGTTTATTGCGAAGCTGAAGGGGCCTAAACAGATGGGACATAAATGAAAGGTGACCGAATGCAAACTGAATAATACGATACTTTCGACAGCTTTCGAGCATTTGTCGAATGCCAGAAGTAACACGCCGGAGTTTCGCCATCTGACGGTTTCGAGATTGCCGCAGACGGCATAAACCCGGTTCGCCGTTACTGAATAGAATATTCGGGAGGCCGGACAATGAATAAAGTTACCAGGGTGGGTACTCGGCGCGATACCGAAGCGATCGGATGGGTAAAGGAACTGGGCGACACCGAGAGTTGGTTTCAAAGCCAGCGGTTCCGACAAATCACTCGCCTTCATACGGCCTACGAGGTAGTCGCGTTGCGCGGCAGTGCGCACGAAGACTACACGATCGCCAGGCAGGCGGCCGATAAGATGTACGATTACCTGCAACGGTTGTTCAAAGCGAAAAAGCAGGAAATTACCTACGGGCCTTTCTCATCGACTGGAGCGGTGCGCGCGGTCATGGAGGGCATCAAGATTCTCTATCTCGGCGGATGGTCCACCTCGGCCCGCGGTTCCGACTCGGAAGATCCTGGCGCCGACTTGGCGAACTATGCGCTCGATCGGGTTCCCAAGGAGGGAGCCGCATGGGTGCGCGCCTTGATGCACCAGGATGAAGTGCAGAGGTCCAATCGCATGAGAATGACCTCAGCGCAGCGTAAAAAGATCACTGCTATCGAGTTCAGTCCGCCGATGATCATTCCCGACGGCGACACCGGACATGGGGGCGAGCATCATGTTCGCAACCTGGTCAAGAAGTTTGTCGAGAACAAGATCGGCGCCATTCACATCGAAGATCAAAGACCGGGTTGCAAGGTTTGCGGCCATCAGGGGCAGAAGGTACTGGTATCCACGACTGAAATTATTGCGCGGCTCAATACAGCAAGGCTGCAGTTCGACGTCCTAGGCGTTCCCGGCGTGATCGTTGCCCGGACAGATTCTAATGACGCAACCGCAATAGACAGCTTGGAAGACGAGCGCGATCATCCTTTTGTATTGGGCGCGACAAACGCAGAGATTGTTCCCTTTAAGAACGTCAGTCTAGCGGTCATCAAGAAGTTTTACGATCGGGGTTTTAAAGAGATCAACGGACATTTACTGTACAGGATCTCCGACAAAGCCTACCGAGACGCGCAGGAATGGCTAAGAAAACAACATCTCGCTTCTCGAGTCGATGAAGCGATAGCGCGGGTCGATAAAGAGATCTCATCGCTTAAAAAACTTCGACAACAAGCCCGTCGCGAGGGTAAGGGCCGGAGCGATGCGCGTGAGCAGCTCGCGGCGCTTGAAGTAACGGCCAAAAGGGTCGCTGAAGAAACCCTCGACCATGTATTGGCCGTGATCCGCGAGGCGTGGGCGGAGAAGGCAGGCTTAAAGACCTATGGTGAGGCCGTCGCCGAGTTCATGGAAGCGCGGCCTGGCAGCCAGGGCAAGCTTCCCATGTCAGTCGAACGCTGGAGAAAATTTGCCGCCCAAGCGTCCTTCGGCGAAGCTCGTGAGCGGGCCAAGTCCATGGGTATCGAACTCTTTTGGGATTGGGACTTGCCGAGAACGCCGGAAGGTTTTTATCCGATCACCGGGGGACGTGACATGGCAACCGCGAGAGGATTGGCTATGGCGCCATTCTGCGATTTGGTTTGGCGCGAAACGGCCAAACCGGATTTGGAAGACGACAGGATGTGGGCCGAGGCCATGCACGAGGTATTCCCTGACAAGCTGTTGGCCTACAACCTGTCGCCGTCGTGGAACTGGGACGCCTGGGGTTTTACTGACGGCCAGATCCGGAGTTTCGCCGCCGAGCTGGGCAAAATGGGTTACGTTTTTAATTTCATAACCTATGCAGGCCATCAAACCGAAGCCCTGATGAATGGGCGGCTGGCGCGGGCGCTGAAAGAAGAGGGGGTGCTCGGCTTTGTGCGGCTCATCCAGCGCTCGCTCCGGCTCGCCAATGATCCAGCGCAATTCCCGCAGACATTCGTGGGCGGGCCGTGGGCGGATAGATTCCGGCGTGCGGCGCGCGGGCCGTCCCTGACTACATCATCGATGGGTGGTAAGTCGACCGAGGCTCAGCACAGAAAACCCGTCGACGTGCCCACCAGCGTTCTGGAACGATGGCTGCGCATGTGGACCGAACATTGGAGCAAGCAGGGTCTGTACAAAGGCGGCGAGCTCAGCGTCGAAGTCAAAGAACGCTGGGCTGGCTCCGAGGAAATGATGCTCAACGTTTTCGATGAGGCTCGCGACAAGATTGCTGAGATCATTTATCGGGTCGATAGAGACAGAGCCGGTCGAAAATTTCTCGCGGTGAAGGATCAGAATACCGTGAAGAAGTATCGTGCCCGCCGGCTGATGACGTTAATGCATTTTTTTCTGCTTCATCGTTACAAAACAGATTTGGTGCATTACGTGACCCCGACCGACGATAACCGGTTGTCGGTAAGCCGAATGATCCAGAACGGCGTTTTCCGCGCAGCACGGACCGATGATCCGAACATTATCGCTCTTGGCGTAGATACCGCGCGGGCACAAAAGATATTCGCCAACGATGATTCGCTGAAGCGCTTTATAACCAACGAGTTTAGGGCGTCCAGAGGG
>JAICEJ010000187.1 GCA_025924215.1 Candidatus Binatia bacterium | reverse complement strand
TGTCTTGGCGGGTCTCGGTATCGCTCATTATTTCCAGGTAATCGTCACCGGCTTGGATGTGGCGCAGGTCAAACCAGCGCCGGATATATTCCTGGCCGCGGCCCAACAGCTTGGCGCGGAACCGTCGCAATGCGTGGTTTTGGAAGATGCCGAGAAAGGCGTAATTGCGGCAAGCCTCGCCGGCATCCGTTGCATCGCCATACCGAACCATCATACCGGCCATCATGATTTCTCTAGAGCGACTTGGGTGTGCAGTTCTCTCAAGGAAATCACGTTGGAATTGCTGGATACACTGGAGTGATTCGCTGGCTGCACGCGCTATCGCCATTGGCGCGGGCATCGCCGGGATGGCAGCCGCCATAGGACTTCGCCGGCTAAATCTTGAGACTTTGATGCGTCCGGAATCTTCGGAAGAATGTTTAAGTTGGAAGGTGATCTCGCCTGCCGAGCGCGGGATCGGGTCCTCGAATCTGCGCTCTACCGCCGCCTTAAGCTAAACGCCCTGCGACGCTTGGCAGAATTTGCTCCGTACCTTCACTGCGATGCTGCGTAGGTAAAGAACAAACGACTGAACAATCACTGCTTGGGTAATTCCCTCAGTGCCTCGGACAAGTAGCTTTGATCGACAAACTTGGCGGGATCGGGCAACGGCCCTTTCATACCGGTTTGGTCGGCATAGATACGGATGTTGTATTTCATTCCTTCGAGCGTGACCGCGCCATCGACCGGCCAGAGATGATTCTGCGTATAGAACTCCCATCCTTTGCGCGCGTGAGACGGTTTGAGCTGAATTTCTCGCGATAAAAACTCGATGGCCGGTTCCTTATTATCATGCAGCCAGCGCAGCGCCTGAACAACCCCTTTCATGAAGCGCACCATCACCGGGCGATTCTTTTCCGCCCACGAGCGTCTGGTTGCGATAACGTTAGTTTGAAAATTGGGAACACCGTCGATGATCCGACCGATGATATTGAAACCTGCCTCCTCCGCCGCATAATTCAGCGGAACGGCGACGGTTGTGGCAGCGATCTGCCCGGACTGCAGTGCCGCCAGGTTGGCAGAAGAGCCGCCCGCAACGATGAGCAACTTATAATCACGCGGATACTCAAGCCCCTTGACCTTCAAGGCTTCGCGCAATGCGGTGATGGTGCCGCCGGTTAAAGACGCCGTGCCGAAGGTCGCGCCCCGTAAATCTTCGTAGCTTTTGTAGTTCTTGCCGGCAATGATGAATTGAGCGGTCCCGTTGATGACTCCGCCGGTAATGACAAAATCGAGACCGCGCTCGGCTGCTTCAATATAAGGCTCTGGCCCTCCTGAGCCAAAATGCAACGAACCTGCCGCCAGGGCCTGGACTGTCATCGGCATTCCGCGCAAGAGAACCAGTTGAACATCGAGGCCCTGCTGCTCAAAGAAACCTTTCTTCGTGGCGACCCAGAGAGGACTATAGCCCAGCGTCTTGCTCGATGCGCCAAGATAGATTTTGGCTTTTTCTTGAGCCACCGCTGTCGAGGCCGTCAGGATGATGGCCAGCAGCGCGATACCAAGATGGATTACCATGCAACGTCAATTCAGGAGTTATCTACGTAGCATCCGAGCCATTGGCTCAAGCTGGCCCGAGCCATTCATCGTTTACAACGAACGGTAGGGTCAGAGCAAGCCGCGGGGCGATGGATTCTTGACTCGCATGCTCGGCGTCGAATAGGTTAGCTTTATTCACAATGTTAGGGGCCGCAAGCGCGCATATCGATGACGGATTTTTATAACGGCTCGCGCGTTTTGTTAGTGCTCCGGAGGAATGATTATGACGAATAAAACTGTTGCGCTGCTTCACCCCGGCAATATGGGAACGACGATCGGCGTGGCTGCAGCTACCAGCGGCGCTCGCATGGTTTGGGTATCGGAGGGGCGCAGTAAAGCAAGCCAGGATCGCGCTCGCGACGCGGGGCTGCGCGATGTGAAAACATTAACCAACGCCGTCAATGAAAGCGAAGTCATTCTCTCTGTCTGCCCGCCGGATGCCGCTCTCGATCTTGCCCGCGATGTTGCGCAGCACCGCTTCAAAGGAATTTATGTTGACGCTAACGCGATTTCTCGAGCTACGGCTCAGCAGATCTGTGAAATCGTCACCAGAGCCGGCGCGGATTTCGTCGACGGCGGGATCATCGGTTCACCGGTCAAACGGCCGGGAACAACGCGGATGTATCTGTCCGGGGAGCACGCGCCCGAAATCGCCGCGCTCTTTGCTGATAGCATGCTGGACGCCAAGACCATCGGCGCTGAGCCGGGCGCGGCTTCCGCCTTGAAAGTCGCTTATGCCGCCTGGACAAAATGCACTGATGCGCTGCTTCTGGCGATCCGAACTTTTGCGGCGTCCGAAGGGGTGGACGTGGCGTTGCTCCAGGAATGGGCCATCTCGCAACCCAACCTCGAGCGGCGTAGTCAACAAGCCGCAGCAGTAGCAACCCCGAAGGCATGGCGCTACGTCGGTGAGATGAAAGAAATCGCCGCGACCTTCGACGCCGCCGGCCTGCCTACGGGCTTTCACAACGCCGCCGCTGAGCTTTGGGAGCGGCTTGCGCCGTTCAAAGATCAGACCGAGCCACTCCCGGCAATCGCAGACGTGATCGACAGCTTGCGAGCCAACGGCAAACAAAAATAAACAATCCTTGGCTAAGCCCAGTCAGCGTCGGCATTTGGCCACCCTTGAAAGGTTGTTGACGAGCTTGATCTCAAACGGTAGTGTGCGGCAGTTTTTGATGTACCTTCTTATGCCCAAGACGCTGACGTGACATCAACATGGAGGTCGAGAATGAATCGTAGACGCAATTATCCCATTTCAACGCTTGTAAGCCTTTCGCTGGGCGTGCTTCTCATTCTGGGAACGGCTCACGCGCAAGAGAGCCTAGATCAACTACACAAAAAGGCGCTCCAGGAAGGCGGGTCGCTTACCTTCTATGGGACGTTGGCGCAAATCAATGCCGAGAAGGTTCTTCCAGCATTTGAAAAGCGCTTCCCGGGTTTGAAGATTAATCACGTTGACGCCACTGCCGACAAGCTGATCGCCCGGGCGATTACTGAAGCGCGCGGCGGAAAAACTTTTGTCGATGTCTTCCAGCTGAATCTGGAGAACTTAGGGCAAGCCAACGATCAGGGCTTGCTCGTAGATCGATTACCGCCTGAATCGGCGGCTTATCCCGCCAACTTAAAAGGGTCGTACTACGTAGCTACAGATCTCCAATTCATCATCGCAGCATGGAATACCAATCTGGTCAAAAAAGACGAAGAACCGAAACAATTTGAAGACTTCGTCGATGCGCGATGGAAAGGCCGCCTGATTGCCGAACCGCGGGATGTCGAGCTTCTGGTTGGTCTCAAGCAGAAGTACGGCAGCGAAGAAAAGGCGGTCGCTATTCTCAAACAGATCGCGGTGAACAACGTCGAGTTTCATAAGGGCCATTCGGAGCTCGCCGAATTTCTTGTCGCCGGCCAAGGCGCACTGTGTGTCACCTGCTATGCTCATCATTTCCCAACCAGGATGAAGCGGGGAGCGCCGGTGAATTTCATGCTTACCGAAGGCATGGGAAATGTCATTGCAGTGGCGATGGCGAAGAATGCGCCACATCCAAGTACGGCGTTGTTATGGTATCGCTGGGTCCTCACTGAGGAAGGACAAAAAGCTATGGCCCTGGGCGGCCGCATACCCGCACATCCGAAAGTCGAACCTACCGACAAGGTGCGACCTGAAAAGATTTATCCCTTGACGGTTACCGACTACAAGGAGTTCCCGAGGTACAACAAACTTTGGAAGGAAATCTTCAAGCTTCGCTAGATTGACAATGCGGCCGGGTGAGAGCTGAGATCCGTGGCAAAGACCAGCGCTGAGAGCGAACAAGCCAGCATGATCTTTCCGATAAGTTGCCGATCGTTTCGCCGCTTTCTGCTTAGTCGGACTTAGATCGAACCGTTCAAGGAGTAGCTGCGTATGGGTTTAATGGTGCATGGCGAATGGCAGAACGACGATGCGATCCCGAGCGACGCGCGTGGCAATTTCATCCGGGCCGCTTCTCGGTTCCGTCACTGGATCACGGCCGATGGCGCAGCCGGACCGTCCGGCGACGGCGGTTTTAAAGCCGAACCTGGCCGCTATCATCTATTCGTTTCTTACAATTGCCCCTGGGCGCATCGCGCGATCATTATGCGCAAGCTCAAGAAACTCGAAGATGTCGTTTCTATGTCTCTCGCCGATCGCCCCAAGACCGAAGGCTGGTCCTATTCCCGCGGAATAGACGATCTCCAGCCATCTGCCGACGGTACTTTTCGCCTGCATCAAGTCTATAAAGCGGCCGATGGCGATTACAGCGGCAAAGTGACCGTGCCAACCCTGTGGGACCGGAAGCGTCGCACCATCGTCAACAACGAATCATCGGAAATCATTCGCATGCTAAATTCCGCGTTCGCCATGTGGACCGATGTGGAGTACGACTTTTATCCCGAAGGACTGCGTCACGAAATCGATTCGATCAACGATTTTGTTTACGAACACTTGAACAATGGCGTTTATCGCGCCGGCTTCGCCCGAAGCCAGCAGGCCTACGAAGAAGCGGCGCGAAAAGTATTTCACGGACTCGATACCCTGGACGAGAGACTAGGCAAGACTCGTTATCTTGCCGGCGAACGAATCACCGAGGCGGACTGGCGTGCCTTTCCCACCCTGCTGCGCTTCGATCTAGTTTACTACAGTCATTTCAAATGCAATTTGCGCCGGATTCAGGACTATCGTCATCTTGTAGAGTATTTGCGCGAGCTTTATCAGTGGCCCGGAATCAGAGAGACCTTCGATCTCCAGAAGATCAAGGCCGGATACTACAGCCAGCGAAACATCAATCCCACCGGTATCGTGCCGATCGGACCCGATCTGGCTCACCTCGAACAGCCGCACAAGCGTGGATCAAACGTTTCGATTTAGCCACCATCAAAACCTCGCTCATTTGCTTTCTCCTCTGATCTCGCGGAGGGGTATTCCGATCTCGTTTACCCTTAGGCTAATCCGCAGGCTAATCCATCACTAATAGCGATGGTGTAAACCTTCCGGCGCAGCGCGCGTCTAACCATTCAAATTCTTCAAGCCGAGGAGGGGTCTCTATGAAAAAGGTTCGTTCGTTTATCGTTGGCACTGCCATTTTAACCGTGGCCACCGGCGCAGTCATGTCATCGCCATGGGAAACGTTCGCTCAGAATGAATCAGCAGGCAAAGGCGGTTTTGCGCACCGTCCGGGGATGCATCGCATGTCCGGCGCTGGCGAGCCGCTGATCAGCATCGCGCTCAAGCATCGCACAGAATTGAATCTCTCGAACGAACAAGTGGCAAGTCTGGAGAAGATCAGAACTAACTACCAAGACCAGAGCGCTCCCCTTCAACAGCAGTTGCGAGGCTTCGAGGCCGAGATCTCGGAATTGCGCCAGCAAAGCCCGGCTAACTTGATCCAGATCAAGTTAAAGATCGAACAATCCGAGAAGCTTCGCTCGGAGCTGCGTTACCTGCGCGAAGAAGCGTTGGAGAATGGCAAATCGATCTTAACAGCAGCGCAAAAAGATCAGTTAAAGAACCTGGTGGGTTCGGATCATCGTGGGCTGCGAAAAAGACAGGGCCAAACGCCTAAACAAAGTTAAACGCGGATCTTACAAACAACTAGGCCCGAGGAAATCCCTCGGGCCTGGTTGTTAACTCGCAATGATTCGATCTAGGGAATTTGCGCCGGCGTTCCAACTTTCCAAAGGTATAGTGTGCGGGCATGAGTCAACTCGCCTGAAGGATCCGACTTAGGATCGACATTTTCAACCTTGTTAGGGACCCATTCATCGATATCGAAATCATGCGCGACTACCCGCGAGCCCGGCTGTAGCTGCTGCAACTTCGGCCGCATCTGATTGTTGAACCACTTGAACATATAGAGCGTGACCACCGTCGCGTCGGAAATATCGACGGTGAGTCCATCCGCCGCGCGGAACTGCACCAAGTGGCTAACATTTTCTTCGGCGGCCTTGCGGGTAGCATCCGCCACCAGCTTCGGGTTCATATCGATCCCGACTCCGCGAGCGCCATACCTTTTCGCCGCCTGAATCAGAATCCGGCCATCGCCGCTGCCTAAATCATAGATGATGTCGTCTTTCTTCACTTCCGCGAGCTCGAGCATCCGGTCGACCACTATCATCGGCGACGGGACAAAAGGGATATCCTGCGCCCAGGCGGGGATGCACAAACCCAGAACCACAGCAGTTACAAAAACCCTGTTCACCAAGTGTTTCATCGTCAGTATCTCTTTCCTTGAAGATTTAGATTGCATAGAGCGCGCGGGCATTGTCGCTAAGGATTTTATGTTTCACGTTTTCCGGCAAATCGGTTCGTTGCCTAAAAAGCTTGATCGCATCGATGTCGCTCGATATATCCGTATGGCCGTAATCGGTACCAACCACCAAGCAGTCCTCTCCCGCCTCATTTACGATATACGGCAAATCGTCGGAGTTCTCGCAGGTCACGAACATACGATAGTCGTGCGCGATGTTGTCTGGCCATTCGCGCCCTAAAGTCTTGAAGCGGTTCCTAGCTTCGTGCAACACCCAAGGAAGCCACTGCGAACTGGCTTCGACAAAGCCCCATCTCAGCTTGGGAAACTGGTAGGGTATTTCGCTGAGCAGTACATCATTGAAAGCCGCCACCGTCGGTATTCTAAATCGATGCAAGGTGGCGGCAATCGGCACCGGGTGGCGATAGAGATCATTGAGCCAGGCGCTGCCATTGGCAATGTGAACGGCGATAGCCATGTCGAGCTTTTGCGCTTCATCATAGACCGGGTAGAAATACGGATCCGCCAGCAGGCGCGTGCCTTCCACCGGGCGCATCAGTACCGCGCACGCGCCGTTCTCCTTGGCAAAGCGAATCTGATCCAGCGCGTCGCTCATGCTAAGGGTCGGCGCCATACAGGACCAGCGCAGGCGACCTTTGCCTTGGCGCCAAATATCAGCCAGCCAGCGGTTCCAACTTTTGCACAGCGCAACCTCTACCGGAGCCCGTTCGGTCGCGGACTCAATAAACATCGTGTTGTGCAGCACCTGAATGTCCACGCCACTCTGGTCCATATAGTCTATGCGCAAGTCAACATTGCCCATTTCACGAGACTCTTGGACGTCCGCAAATTTGCGACCCACCTGATGAGAGCGCCGCTCCAGCTCTTCGGCAGAAAAAGCGGGGAAGCGAAATCCTCTCACTTTCCCGTCGATAAGCCAGAATTGCAGCTTGACGCCGGCGTCCTCCCGGCTCTCCAAAGGTTGCGGTCGATACTGCCGGTCCGATGGATCAAGGTAATCCCAGGTATGATCCGACTCGACGACGTGAGCATCGGCATCGATGATCAGATCAGTCGCAGTGCTGGCCATGTTTGTTTCCTCCCCAGCTATTTTAACCTTCAAACTATGGGATGCTGCGCGGCCATGTCAACCCGTTCACCCCTGATGAGTAAACGTGAGACCAGCGGCCGATTTCTTCCACAGCGCTCGCGATGAACCGCCTTCGGTTTACGTCCTCCATCTAGTTGGAATTTATTCCACTCCGACTTTGAACAGTAAAACCGTTTTCCTGTGGCCTTGAACGGTGAACGGGATTATTTATTTTGTCCGTGTCGCCTTCCAACTTCCCGACCCGCTTTTCCCTTCTATGACATTCCCGTTGACCCGGCCGGTGTACTGATTGCCGCCGGCGGTGAAAACGATTTGATCGCCGATCATCTTGCCGTTACTAATCTGCGCAACGCTGTTGCCGGTCTTGATCGTGCCGGAAAGCATCTGAAAGGTTTGCTTCAAGCTCAGCTCTCCTTGCGGTATTTGCCAGGTCCCGTCTACCTTGGCCGGGACGATCCATAGGAGCGCGGTGCACCAGTGATCGCACTCGCCTCCGACCGTGGCGCTTTCGTCGGCCTCCCACTCGGCCATCGTAAACGAGTTCGAGACGATGCGCGTTCCGGGCTTGAGATCGAGAATCTTTGGCCGGAGTTTCAAATTTATCTGCGGCAGAAGAAACATCGTAATCACCTGGGCTTCAGAGAAATCGCTTTCGAACAGGTCGGCTTTGGCAAACGTCGCCTTGTCGCTCACGCCCGCTTTGGCGGCGTTGCTCTTGGACAGCTCGACCATGTCCGCATTGTATTCGATGCCGTGCGCGCGCAGGCCGCGCTTGGCCGCGGCGATCACGGTTCGCCCGTCACCCGAGCCCAGGTCAATCAAATAATCCTTGGGCGTCACTTTCGCCATGTCGAGCATCTTATCGACTAATTCCTGAGGTGTCGGCACCCACACCACATCCTTACCCTGTTGGCCGACTCTGGGCTCGTAGCTTTGGCTTTTCGGCTGCGGCTGAGCACCAGCACATGCGGCGAAAACCGAAACCCAAAGCGCCAACATTAACGGCCGAGACCTTCGAACAATATTCATGATGATCTCCTGTGTTCAGTTCGATGAATCAAAAAGCGTAAGTCTATTTACCGGCACGGCTGGCCTTGAAGCTGCCGGACTTCGACTTTCCCTCGATGGTGTTACCGTTGATCCGGCCCTGATATTCCGTGCCGCCAGCCGTGAATC
>JAICEJ010000186.1 GCA_025924215.1 Candidatus Binatia bacterium | reverse complement strand
TTCGCCCTTCTGGTACTGGTAACCTTTGACGATCTGATCCCAGGGAACTTCCTTGCCGGTCTTTTTGTTAATGCGTTGATACTTGATCGGTGAGAAATCGCGCCGGTCAAGCATATCTAAGTCCAGCGATTTTGATGTTTCCGCGGGATAGAGCGCTACCGGTATATTCACCAGGCCGAAATTGATCGACCCTTTCCACAGCGCTCGGCCGGCGGACTTGTTTGCGGCTGCCTTCGTCTTCTTCTTGTGAGCGATTGTTTTGCTTGAACGAGCCATCGCTATTACACCCGCCGCGGTTTGATGTTTTTAGTTCTGCAGGCGTGTTCGTCCTTAGGCTTTATTTTCACAGTTTCGCCGCGCGTCCGGTCACCCGATGTGCGGACCCGCCCCGCACCACGCTTTTTGTCACGCTTGGGCCGATCGATAGTCATAGGCATTCCTTCTCGACTCGATGAGTTCATCGAACGATTGCTGAGGGGACTGTCACGGCGAGAGGCGGGAATCGGGTGCCATTCATCGTCTCGGCGCCGCCGGCTCTGAGATTCCTTCGAGGGCCTCGGCCGCCGCCGTTTTTTCATCCGACCGAACCGAAATATCACCGAGAGAAACGATACCCACCAGTTGCCGATCTTGATCGAGTATCGGCAGGCGCCGGATCTGGCCTGCTTCCATTACCGTAGCCGCTTCTTCGACATCCTGATCCTCAAAACAATAATAAAGATCCCGGGTCATGATTTCGGAGACCCGAGTTTCGGACGGATTGCGTCCTTCCGCAGCCAGACGCACCGCGATATCACGATCTGTTAGCACGCCGGTTAACTTCTGCCCGTCGCAGACGGGGATAGCTCCGACGTCGAGCTGTTTCATCTTGGCGGCGGCTTCACGCACCGGAGCATCACCCGGTACCACTTCGACCTCTCTCGTCATGATATCTCTGATCTGCATATTAGAATACCTCCTTTTTCTGACTCAGGGCCGCAAAGCATATGCCAAGAAACGCAAGTTTATTCATGCGATATTCACTACGAATGCCGACACTTGGGCTGTCTACATTCTAATTTTGGGACAAGCGGTGAATGAATCCCCCGTAAGCGGGACAGCGAAGGAGATCAGAAGAGATTGGCAATTCGGAATCGGAAAGCGGAGATTAGATTCCCGCGACCGGTCTTCGGTATTTCGGTATATAGAGAGGTAGCTACATCAACTATGGGGCAAAGTTTTAGCTGATGTACGGCGAGGCTGGAAGTCACCCCTGGGCTTGGGCTATTTAATTACGGCGACGTCTTTACCCAGCAACGCAACACCTCGGCAACGCTCCACGCCTGAGCGATACAGCCGTGGGGAGTCCACGGTCGTTCCGCATCGAAGACCTCGCTAATCGAACCGATCCCGTGCTCATTGATGTGCGGAATAAGTCCACGCAAAAGCTCATGCGCGCCGGCGCGATCTTCGGGATAAACTTTGAGCCACGCATCGATTAACGGGCCGATCAACCACGCCCAAACGGTCCCCTGATGATAAGCGGCATCGCGCGCGCGAATGTCGCCGAAATATCTTGACTTGTAATCCGGATGGTTTGCTGCAAGAGAGCGCAATCCGAAAGGAGTGAGAAGACGCTGTTGGACCGTTCTCAGGACCGGCTCCCAGCGGCTTGGCTCAAGAATTGGATGATCCAGAGAGATGGCTATCAATTGATTTGGCCGGCAGGCGGCATCGTCGCCTTGAGGGCCATCGATGACGTCGTAAAGATAACCCTCCGGCGCGCACCAAAATTTTCTATTGAACGAGTCTTTAGCTTTGTCGGCCCAAGCGCCTATATCGCGCGCCTTCTTCTGGTCGTTTTCTTCCGTGACCCATTTTTGCAGAAGCCGGAGGGCGTTGTACCAGAGTGCATCGATTTCAACGGCCTTGCCGCGACGCGGAGTGACAACCCAATCGCCAACTTTAGCGTCCATCCACGTCAGTTGGTATCCTTCTTCGCCCTGGCGCAACAGCGCGTCGTCGGGATCGACCCTGATGCCGAACAAAGTTCCACGGATGTGCGCCTCGAATATCTCGATGAGTTTGGGGAGGAGGAACCTAAGAGTCCAGCGGTCGCCGGTGGCTTGAACATAGCGTTCGATCGCATGAAAGAACCATAGGGTGGCATCCGCCGTATGGTAGAGTCCCTCGCGGCTTCCCTCCGGAAATAGATTGGGAATCAACCCGTGTCGGATGCTCTTGGCGAAATTGCGCAATATCCACCCGGCCTCGAGAAAACGCCGGGTGACAAGCGTCAGGCCCTCCAAACTGATCATGGTGTCGCGTCCCCAGTCGGTGAACCAATGATAACCGGCGATAACTGTGCGCATTTCGTCGCCCGCAGCGTGGGTACGAGTCTGATCGGCGAGGCGGCCTGTCGGTACGGTAATGAATTGATCCGCGGCCAGCACTAACTCGGCGGCGAATCCTGACTGAGCTCTGCTATCGGCTAATGCAATCAGGCGCGCGCGGCGATCACGTTCGGCTGCCAGCGCATCCGCGGGTCGCATGGCGCGCATGATCTCCCACGACTCCGTCGAAGCCACCAGGGTACTCTCTTCTCTGGCGACTGCATCGAGAACAAAGGTGCCGGGAGTCCAAAGCTCGCCGATCACATGATAGCCGCGCTGTTCTTCGCGCAGGTAGCGTACCTTTTCAATTTTTTTTCTTTCGATGACGAACTCGCCTTTAGCGTAAATCAGCAGACGCAACGGCGGCAGGTTTCCCGTGGAGATCTGATATTGATCTTCCAACACACTCAGCACATAGGGATCTTTGGGTTGCGCGTCGACATCATCGCTGTGGCCGCGAAACTGGATCAACGGCCGCAGCTTGAGCCGGATCTCATCGGGGCAATCCAGCGTTTTGTAGGTTATATAAACTGTGTTTTGGCGGTACGGAAGATGAAGCCACTTTTCGAGTATCCAATTATCTATCCGATAACGCCAAACCGGCAGACCCATTTCAAGGCGGAACTCAAGCAGCTCTGCAGTGGGCTCGGCCCAATCACCATAGCGGGTACTTAGATGGACAATGCGATTATTGGGAAGGTGAACCTCTTCATCCAGATCGTTTAACAGGATCATTCTTCCCAAGGGTGCCGGAAACGCCGCGATCAACAGACCATGATAGCGCCGCGTCATCGCCCCGGATACCGTTCCCGAGGCATAACCGCCAAGGCCATTGGTTACGAGCCATTCCGGATGACGAATAAGCTCCTGTGGATCGAGCTTTATCTTCGGAATATCGGTGAGCGTGCGCACAACAGAATTCATTCAGAACTATCCGCGAGGACAACGGCGCTCTTGCCAATCATCAACCAGCCGCTTTCATTTTCCACCGGCAGCGCGCCGGTGCCGCCGTAGCGCGGATTCTCACTCGACCAAAGAACCTGCCAGATGGTGCCAGGCAGGGGGGCGAGTAGCGGCTCCGGAACCGGCCCAAGCATCGTATCGCTACCCAGATTAATCAGCAGCAGGCGATCTTTGCCATCCGGCGCAAAGAATCTCAAGACCAACGCACGATCGGCAAGCACGGCTCCGTCGACTGTTCTAGCCTGTTGTGGGTTAAAGGCAACATCTGTGCGCCGCAGACGAAGAAGGTCCTGATGCAACGCATAGGTTTCGTGATGGCGCCTTCGTTCTGAAAAATCGAGCTTGCACGAGGCAAAAACCTGCGGATCCGTCGGATCGGGAAGCTGCGCTTGCATCGCCTCTGTAGCGAGGCTGGGAAACTGTCGCAAGAATTCACGCCGACCCTGTTTTACTTTTTCAGCGAGCTCGCCTTGGTGATCGGCAAAATAAGCGAACGGAGTCGAAGCGGCGAACTCCTGTCCTTGAAACAGCATCGGGGTTTGCGGTGTGAGAAGGAACAAGGCCGTAATTGCGCGGTAGAGCGCAGGGTCCGTCCTACGCTGGACCCGCCAGCCGCCACCGCTATTAGCAATTTGATCGTGATTCTGCAGATAGTTGACAAAGGCGGACGGATTAATACCCCTGGTTGGGGAGCCACGGCGTTTCTTTTGCCAGCTGTAGTATTGTCCCTGATAGAGGTAACCGTGTTTGGCAGCGGAAATGAACTCCTGCGGATTACCGAGGTAATCTGCGTAATATGCTTCATTATGCCCGGTCAAAGCCACCATCGCGGTATGATGAAAGTCATCGTTCCACAATCCGTCGAGGCCGTAACCCTGCTCCTGAGCGGGACGCATGAGCTTGTTATTTTGAGGTTCGTTTTCGCCGATGACGATGATTGATCTTGGCGCCGCTGCGTGGCGCGCGGTTTCTACCAGCTCGCCAAGGATGTGTTTCTCAGACCCATCGAACAGCGCCTGCGTCGCATCTAAGCGCAGGCCGTCAAAGTGAAATTCGGAAATCCAGTAACGCGCATTAGTGAGAAAGAACTCTCGCACCGGAGCCGAGTTAGGACCATCGAAGTTGATCGCTTCACCCCATTCGTTTTCATAGCGGTTCGTAAAGTAATCCTTTGAGAAATCCTTCAAGAAGTTTCCGGTTGGGCCCGCGTGATTGTAAACCACGTCCAGGATCACCGCGAGACCGGCGCGATGCGCTTCATCGACAAACCCGCGCAAATCGTCGGGCGCGCCATACAGCCGTGTGGGTGCAAAAAAATTCACGCCGTCATAGCCCCAACCGAAGCTGCCGCAGAAATCATTGACCGGCATCATCTCGAGCACGGTCACGCCGATCTTGCTTAATTCGGGCAACTGCCGGCTGGCAGCTTGCCAGGTGCCTTCGCGAGTAAAAGTGCCGATGTGCATCTCATAGATAACCTGATTGGCGAGAGCTATGCCGTTCCACTGAGCATCGTGCCATTCAAATTGAGACGCATCTACGATCATCGACGGGCCAAACGGACCCTCGGGCTGAAATCGCGACGCTGGATCCGGTAGCAATTGCTCTCGTCCATCCAGACGAAAACGATAGAGATCGCCCGCCGCGCACCCGGGCGCAAAACCGGAAAAGTACCCCTGCGCTTCGGGCTCTAGCTCCTTCGACTCAGAGGAGTCTCCGGCGCCGACCAAGAGCTCGACTCGTTTTGCTTGCGGCGCCCAGACCCGAAAGTAAACTCCACCCGTCGCCGGTTCGGCTCCAACAGGGAATCGCCGGTTGTAAACTCCTGAACTAATTGTTGCCGCTTTCATCACTCCCGTGTGTTGCCTATACAAAATATTATTCAGAAAATTTCGCTTCCATCGAACTCGAATAATGACCGCAAAAAGTTCAAAGGAATTAGAAGGACGATCTAAGGCTAGGCACGCAGAATCGCCGTCTGAGTTTTTAGTGGTGTGCAATGCTCGTACCAGCAGGATCGAAACGTAGATCTTCTGATTCACTGCAAAAAAATATCGCCGGAAACCAACTGATGCTACTCAGCCATAGAAGAGCGCCTACTTGTTCTAAATCTGGGACGATCGGAGCCGCAGAAAAGTAAAACCAGTCACGCGAGTCAACCCATCCGGGACTGCCTTGTCTGCTTGATCTCAAACATCAGACCAAACTGTCCCCGATTTCTAAATTTTGAATTCGAAAATGCGAATCGAGTTCATCAACGCCCGCCATCCTCAATTTTTGTTATCCGGATTGCTGCACTCGAGCTTGTAATGCACGTCAGAAAGCGCAGCTCATTTGCAATAGTGTAGAGCAGGTATTCAGTGCATACTGTACTTGACTTCCCTCGCCAGCGAGTTAAAAGAGGAATCGGCCACGCCGAAAGGAATCGACTCTCCTTCGAAAGGAGATTCCCCTCATGTTCGAACTCGAAGCCTTCATAGAAATGTGTCGCGGTGCTCTTCGAGAAAAAAACCCGCACGCCGCAGTCCGGGAAATTGTGGCGCAGGCAGTGAGTCAACCACAGGAGCTTTTGAGATCGCTCGGAGAACCCAAGTTGTCGGGTATCCAATCGCTTTACTGCGCCGAAACTTTGACGATTCTCAACGTACTGTGGGGACCGGGTATGTCACTCTATCCGCATGATCATCGAATGTGGGCTGTGATTGGAATATATTCCGGACGGGAGGACAATGCTTTCTATCGCAGAGGCGAAAGCGGTCTCATTGTTCAAGGCGGAAAGACGCTTGGTCTCAAGGAAACCATCCCTCTTGGCGAAGCGGTAATCCATTCAGTTACCAATCCGCTCGATCAGATCACAGCAGCGATCCATGTTTATGGCGGCGACTTCTTCGCCGTGCCGCGCAGCGAATGGGACCCGCTCACATTCGAGGAACGGCCCTACGACATTGAGCATGCCAGGGAAATATTTAAACGAGCGAATAAGCGAATTGCTTCTACCGACTTGTCTAGCTTTGAAGACCTATGAAGCAGTAGCCTGTGCGATCGTAGCTCAACACGGTTGAAAATACCGGCAAGCAACTTTCTTCACAGCACGATTACAAATCGTTCTGTGCCTTTCGCCCACTCACCCCATCCGTTGCCCGGATTCCATCTCGGCTGATATGAGAACAGCAAACTAATTTAATCCGCAGGCTTGCGCTGGGCTGCATTTTTTGTCCAGGCTGTACATTTATGTCATCTAATCTTCCAGCTGCGGCTTCGCTCTCGCTCTAATTCTCATAAATTCCATTAGCTTACGGTTGGGTCCGTTTATTGCTCCGCAAAAGGCGAATCATTTAACTAAGGAGGAAAGCATCGTGATCCGCAGCAAGGCAATCGACCGGAACCAACTTTTCGCCCGGCTCGATGACATCAAATCAAGGACAAAAAGCTCCATCGAGATTTCCCGTCGTCTCGTCGACCAAAGTTTTCTCCGCTTAAAGGCAACTCACCGCAATCTATACGCAGCCCAGCGATCGCACGAGCAGCTGAACGCATTACCAGATGTAAAGAACTCGGCTGCGGTATCTCATGAGCGATCAAAGCTTGGTAAAATAAGAGAGCGCCGCGAGACAAATTCAACATGCGATCATTGCGAGGGCATTCTCCTAAACAACAAGGCCTATCTAGTGAGGACCCAAGAAGATGGATTGATCTTACTCAACATGATCGTATGCTACGCGTGTCACCTGGAAGCAAAGAATCTCGGCCTCGAAACTGAGAGTTACAAGCTATCGATACTGGCTCACAGCTAACCTTGCGAAACAATCAGGTGCTCGCATCGGCTTGCTTAGGTTGACTTTGATCGTTTCGCCTCGTTTTCTGTATACCGTTCAGGTCGTGCTTCTCACGAATTCCCACGGATGTCTAAACTCAGCTCGCAAGCCGTATAGGTCGACGATCGAATCAACGGTGAGCTGCGGCCTTTATCTTCATTTTTGATTGCCACTTCAAATGCGTAACTGTTGCATTCTCCCGGTCCTTTTTCCGAACAGTTGCTTTTGTCGCAAGTCCGTACCCGCATTCAGCTTGATCATGGCATCCGGCAGATTTGCGCGTCGCTCGTTCTTGATTTTTTGGGCGTTAGCTATCATCGCTGCACGATATCAATGAAGGTGAACTTGGTCGTGACTTTTCTATCTCTTCCCTGAAGCAATTGGATCAAGCGTGGTCCCGTTTTATTAGAGACCGCCGGGCTTAGATGAAGTCTATTGCCCCCGCTCCAAATCGACTCCGGACACCCAAGAAGACACTGATTCAGGCGCACGGTCAATCCCGTAGTTGCGACAGACCATCTCTTCCAGGTGGATCTTCAAAGGACGCTAGAGTGATTTTCCACTGAAACTGTGGATAACTTTGTGGATAATTTGGTTCGGTGCGTGGGAGATGTCGTACAGAGCAGGCTTTGAGCAAAATGCCAAAAATTTGAGCATCAATTTTTACATAAATTTATTATCTTAGGAGAATCCGCTTGGAGATCTGATATTTTAAACCGATGTAGAGACTTGGCTATCATTGTCAAGGATTTTCCAAGCTGTTGGTCAACAAAAAAAGACCGATATCACGACTTATCCACATTTTTCCCCTTGACATATCGCTCTCTGGTAAGCCCCTTTTTAGATGTACTTTAGCGGACTTTCGTATCATCTTTGAGACATCAGGTTATTTTATCAGGTGTGAACTCCTTATAGAGACCGACCCCGGACCGCACTACTTCCACACCGGCTCGTAGCCTTTTTCGCGAAGGCACCGGTCAACGAGTCCCTTGTAAGACGGGGCTGGCTTATCGGATCCGAAAAGGCCCCGTAAAAGAGAATACATTAGGCTTGCGGCAGCGCTGCTTGCCGCTCCTATGGCCGCGCCTTGGCCAGCTTGGCCGACCACTGCGCCGCCTGCACCACCAGCGGCTGCCCCGATAGCAGCGCTGCCCGCCGTGCTAACGGCGGCGTTTTCCGCAAGATTCTCTTGACCTTCGCGAGCAACTTCCACCTGTTGGATGCATAGATCGATGTCACGCTCGGCAACGCTAGATCCAACCTGCATCAAGTGTTCGTTGGAATGAAGTGAAGGCCTGTGACGGGCGCATGCCGGAATCGCAATCAGGAGCGCCGTAGTGAGCCCGATGTTAAGAATTTCCTTGTTCGTTCCACTCATGCAATGATAATAATAGTCATTGCAAGAGGGTCAACCCGCCACCGAATATGGTGATTTCACAACTGGGTTTTGATCGATCCGATCACCATCATCCGAACTTGCCCTTGAAAAGAATTATGGCCAGCTCATTAGCAGGGCTAGTCTGTTCACTGCAAGCGTCCT
>JAICEJ010000185.1 GCA_025924215.1 Candidatus Binatia bacterium | reverse complement strand
CGATTCCCCAAACCAGACGGGCATCGCCGGCCAAATAGAACGAGATCGGTCCGACGCCGCAATAGAGATCGAGCACCGTCTCAATACTCTTTAACTCTGCCATTTCGACTACCATGTCGTAGAGTCGTTTCGCCGTAGATGGATTTGCTTGTGAAAATACCCCGGCGGGAAATCCAAGAGTCAAAGGCCCAACCTGCTCGAGCAAGGTGTCGCGACCCGAAATGGTCCGGTAGTGATCTCCCCAAATCACATTGCCGCGCTCTTGGTTAACGTTCTGGATCACGCCATTGATGAAAGAAAATTTACGACTTAACGACCGGGCCAGTGCGCCCCCTTGAGGAAAGTCGCGGTGGCGCGTCACCAGGGTGACGCTCAACTCGCGCTGGCCAAAGCTGTAGCGGAAGTCGAGATAGCGCAATTGTCCGCTGTCGTCTCTTTCGTCATAAGGCTCGATGCCCAGTTCCAGAATCTTCTTCTTTAGATATTGAAGTACCTGATTGACGGGCCGGGGATGTACCGGGCACGAAGAGATATCAACCACCCGATGGCTACCCGGCACATAAAGCCCGATCGCGATTTCGCCACGGCTGCTGCGCACTACCAGTTTTATGCGAGCGCGGTAACCCAGCCGGTGCGGCGCCGCCATCACCGATGGCACTTCGGTATGAGCCAGCGACGGGTAGTTCGCCAGCGCAGCGGTGACGATATCGCGCTTTTTTAGCAGCTGCGCCGGGTAAGGAACATGACTCAAAGGACAGCCGATGCAGTTTGGATAATGAGGGCACGAAGACTCGTATGGCCGATCCGCCGGCGCCTGGTGCTCGCGCGGCGGCGCCGGTTTAAACCGGCCATCGCGCTGAGTCTTGAATGATTCTCGACGGCTCTCCGATCGCCGGTCTCGCAGCGATGAGCCGCTAGTAGATTTGTTTTTCACCGATCAACGATACCGGCCAGCCTGATCCAAATCAATTGCGAAATCTCTTCTTTATCAGGCTGCTGAAAAGGCCTCATATACTTCGTTGCGCTTGCCCGCCTCGCTTCAACGTACTGAAGCGTACGCCTCAGCTCATCGAACTTTGCGCGCCTTGTACCTGAAGCCTTTTGAGCAGCCTGCAAACAAAGGTTTTCAGACAGCCTGCGAGTTGATAGATTGGCTGGCATCGTTGTCTCCCCTGTGAAAATCATCCTGCGAGGAGACCAGGAAATATGGTAGAACCTGTTCCAGATTTGTTCCGAGTGACCTTGCTCGGAACCGGAGCGCCGCCGCCGCTCTTAGGCCGCTTCGGGCCGAGCACCTTGATCGAAGCCGGAGATCAAAAATTTATCTTCGATGCCGGGCGCGGCGCCATGCAGCGGCTGCACCAGCTCGGCATCCCGTTTGCCGATATCACCGGTTTGTTGCTCACACACCATCATTCCGATCACGTGGTAGGTTTTGTCGATCTCTGGCTGACCGGCTGGATTGGCCGGCCCTGGGGCAACCGACAAACCCCTCTTCGCGTGTGGGGTCCTCGAGGAACAAACCAGATGATGGAACATTTACCGTTGGCGTTCGCAGTAGATCTGCGCGTGCGCAGCAGAAGCTATCCCATGGCCGGCGCCAAACTTGAATCAGAGGAGATTGAAGAAGGGGTTGTTTATTCGCAGAACGGCATCACCATAAGTGCATTCGAAGTGGATCATGGCGGCGAAGAGTTACCCGCCTTCGGATACCGGATCGATTATCGAGGACGTTCCGCCGTGCTCTCGGGAGACACGACTTTCAATGAAAATCTAATCGACCATGCGCAGGGCGCCGATCTGGTCGTTCACGAAGTCACTGCCGTTAGCGGCACTGCCGCCGAGAGTCCCACGCAACTAAAACGGATCGGCAGCAATCATACCACCCCGGAGCAAGCCGGCGAGGTTTTCGCTCGGATCAAACCGAAACTCGCGGTCTACAACCATCTCTTGCTCTTCGGCGGCGCCACGCCGGATGATTTGATCCCGGCCACACGCAAGCGCTATTCCGGCTCGCTGCTCGTGGGAGAAGACTTGATGCGATTCGATGTCGGCGAGAATATCGAGCCGCGGCACTTTCGCAATTGAGAAGTATCGTCCCCTACTCGCCGATAATTTTCACCAGCACCCGTTTTCGCCGTTTGCCGTCGAACTCGCCATAGAAGATCTGCTCCCAGGGACCGAAATCCAAACGGCCGTTGGTGATGGCGACGACCACCTCCCGGCCCATCACCTGCCGCTTGATGTGCGCGTCGGCATTGTCTTCGCCGGTATCGTTATGGCGGTACTGTTTGAGCGGTTCGTGGGGCGCCAATTTTTCCAGCCAAACACCGTAGTCGTGGTGCAGGCCTGATTCGTCATCGTTGATGAACACCGAAGCCGTGATATGCATGGCGTTCACCAGGACCAAACCGTCGTTGACACCGCTTTCTCGAATGCATTCCTGCACCTGTCCCGTGATATTAACGAACGCGACCCGGGTCGGCGTATTAAACCATAGTTCCTTGCGGTAGCTCCTCATGTGTTCACTCCTAAAACAGTCATTTGATCTATCCTGTAAGAATTTATACAAACTATGAAAGCGTCAGTACACTGCGGGCAACAGAGTGGCTGTCTTTGAACGATTGAACTGCCGAATCTTTAGGAGGTTAGATGAGCGAGATTCGATTTATCGACACAACCGTGCGTGACGGCAACCAAAGCCTCTGGGCGCTCAATATGCGAGTTGGCGCGATGCTGCCGATTGCCGAGCAGATGGACCAGGCCGGCTTCGAATCGATGGAGTTCTTTTTGAGCGTCATGTTCAAGAAGTATGTGCGCGAGCACAAGGAGAACCCATGGGAGTGGGTCCGCGAAGGCACCAAGCGCATCAAGAAAACTCGCTTACGCTATCACGGAGGGATGCACAGCGCCTTCGAAAAAACCCCGCACTGCATTCTCAAGCTGCTGATTGAACGGCTAGTCTCCTATGGCCTTACCGTGACTCGAACGTCGAATTCCTGGAACGACTTCGCTGACTTCAAAGAAGAAATCGCCGATTTGAAAAAGACCGGCATGGATACTGTCGCCAATCTCATCTACTCGGTGTCGCCTCGTCACACCGACGAATACTACGCCCGGAAAGCCAAAGAAGCGGCAGCAAGCAATCCATGGCGAATCTGCTTCAAGGACGTCGGCGGCTTACTCACGCCGGAGCGGGCGCGAACTTTGATTCCCGTCGTGCTTAAGAGCGCGGGAAAGATTCCGGTGGAATTTCACGCCCATTGCAACAGCGGCCAGGCGCCGTTGTGCTATCTCGAAGGGGTCAAACTCGGCATGAGAATTCTTCATACCGCGGTGCCGCCGTTGGCCAACGGTTCGTCGCAGCCCTCGATTTTCAACATCGCGCACAACCTGCGCGCTCTCGGCTATACGCCGATGGTGGATTTGAAACCGCTTGAAGCTGTTGAAAAACATTTCACCGCCATAGCCAGAAAATCCGGCTTGCCGATCGGCAAACCGGTCGAGTACGACCAATCACAGTATCTGCATCAAGTTCCCGGAGGCATGATCTCCAACATGCGCCACCAGCTCAAGATCGTCGGCATGGAGCACAAGATGGAGGCCGCCCTCGAGGAAGCCGCTCACGTGCGAAAAGATTTCGGCTATCCGATCATGGTGACTCCGCTGTCGCAGTACGTCGGCACTCAAGCCGCAATCAACGTGCTTCTCGGAGAGCGTTACAAAGAGGTGCCTGATCAGGTGATTCAGTATGCGCTGGGTTTTTGGGGCAAAGAAGCGGTCGAAGTCATGGACCCCGATATCAGAGATAAAATTTTAAGCCGCCCCCGCGCCAAAGAATGGACCCATTGGGAACAACCCGAACCAACCCTGAATGAAGTCAGGCAGAAGTTAGGCGTTCATCTCTCTGATGAAGATTTGATCCTGCGCTTTTTCGCCGGCGACGACTATGTTAATGCGCTGCCGGACGGCGGCAAGCCGCGCGAGTATCTGAACGGAGATCTGCCTTTGGTAAGGCTGATCGAGCAGCTCAGTCAGCGCAAGGGTTCGAATCAAATCTTCATCAAGCGACCCGGCTTCTCCGTCAGGATGGAAAAGCGCGCAGCCAGCTAGTCGGCTTCGGATAAAACTAGAACCTAAGTTGAGCTAATCGCCTCGTTCTATAAATCGGCTTTGTTCAAGCCGTTCAAAACGTTCCAGCCGTTGAAGTCGTGGATCCAAACTCTCGGATCTTGGATCTCTTGGAGCAGCCTGCAAGGAACATTCAGCAACTTTGCTAGACGATTGAAAATCGCTCCGCACGCTGCTCAAAACATTCAGATGCAAGGCGCGCGAAGTCTGACGAGCGTAGGCGTACTCGAGTTGTACGCCGGAGCGGAGTCGGACGAGCGCAATGCAGCAGCTGGACGTTTTCACCAGCGTGCAGCGCGCCTAAGGATCGTCGCCGTCTACAGTCCCCACATCGCACAGATGGCTGGTATCTCCCCATGTCTGCAGGAACCAGTCGCCCTCTCGGTAACTGAACACGTTCAATCCCGCGTTGGTAAATTCAAACCGGCGCGGCGCATCGAACGGAATCGAAAAGGTGTGGCGGAAGAGGCCGCTCAGCACCCCTCCATGGGTCACAACCACAACCGTTTCATCCGGATGCTTCCGGCCAAGTTCTGTCAGGTAAGCCACATTGCGCGCGACCTGCTGCCGCACGCTTTCACCGCCGGGAATCACATAATCCGGGCCCACGGAACGGTGCAGCCGATGTTCTTCCGGATACCTCGCTCTGATCTCGTCGCCGTTAAGTCCCTGGAAGATTCCCAGGTTCCGCTCGCGTAGGCGAGCATCGGTCACAATCTCATGACCGGTCGAAGCGGCAATTATTTGAGCGGTGCGCAGAGCTCGTCCCAGATCACTGCTGTAAAGTCGCGTAAAATGTTCGCGCGTCAATCGAGTAGCCAAAGCATTCGCCTGAGCAATGCCTCTTTCCGTCAGATCGCTGTCGAGATGGCCCTGCCGTACGCCGCGATGATTCCACTGCGTCTGTCCGTGTCGCACAATGATAAATTGAGTTCGCGCCATGTATTGTAAACCTCGCCGACAATGCTTACTCGCACAGCGTCGGGGCAGATGTCAAATCTTGGATCCGGGGTTTTTGCATGGTCAATGAGCACAGCAGCCAGCGATTGCATTTGCCAAGTGACCGTCGTAATTGGACTGCAGAGACTCGGGAAGGAAATCCGTTCATGCCTTTCGTAAAACGCAACGAGGTTGAAATCTATTTCGAAACTCATGGTCAGGGCGCGCCGATGATGTTTTTTAGCGAAACCGCCTGCGCCGGCGATGTTTGGAATATTTTCCAGGTGCCGGAGTTTTGCCGCGATCACAAGGTGATCACTCACGATTATCGGGGCACAGGCCGCTCGACTAAACCGACCGTCCAATATTCGACGGAAGACTTCGTCGAGGACGCCGTAGCGATTCTCGACCACCTGAACGCGGGACCAGCAATCGTTTGCGGCCATTCGATGGGCGGAAGAATTATTCAATTACTGGGATTGAAACATCCCACCAAGGTTAAGAAAATGATTATTGCTTCGAGCGGCGCCGGTCATCCGGGAATGGCCAAGGGAATCCCTTTTCAGTTATGCAAGGAAATGGTCGAACTCGGCTATGAACGCTATGTGCGAGATCATACTCTTGAAGTCGGCTGGACCCCGGCCTACCTCAAACAGAATCGCGATAAGGTCGAACATTTTCTTGAGGTTCGCCTGGCTAATCTTCCACCGCTGGAAAGTTATTTACGCCACGTCATCGCAAGGCAAGAACATGACACTACCGATCGTCTCAAAGACATCAAACCACCGACCCTGGTCATGGTCGGTTCCGATGACCATGTGTCGTCAACCGGAAGATCGCATCGCAAGGACGCGGATATTCTGGCGCGCGGCATTCCCAATGCCACGTTCGTAGAAATTCCGGGTGAAGCGCACAACTACTTTTTCACCAACCCGGATGCAGCTCACAAAGCAATTCGGAGCTTTTTGACGGCAAGTTGAGCAATCCGGTTTGACAACAAAAATGTGGAACTAACGTTTCGAATTCAAGATGATTGACAAACACCTTCCGCTAACTTAGATGGACGGTAGTATCGCAAGGAGGTCCCCAGTATGTTCGCAAAAATCCGCCATCTAGCGATGTACACTCACGATCACGCCGCCGTGACCCATTTCTACCAAACAGTATTTGGCATGAAACGGATGACCAGCGGCACTGTTGATGAAACCGGCAAGCAAAATGCCAACCGCGGTCACATCAGCGACGGCGTCATCGGCATGGCCATTCTGCCGCGATACGCCGGGATACAGTCGGGCATGGACCATTATGGATTCGAAGTCACCGATATCAAGGATTTCGTTCACCGGATGGAACAATACTATCCGGACGTAAAGATCGCCAAAGGATTGGAATATGTGCCGTTTGCCGGATTGCGCAGCTACGATCCCGCCGGCACCCAGTTCGACATTGCGCAAGCGCATGTAGGCAATGTCCGAGAAGGCTACAACGAAAGCGGCTGGGATCAATCGCGCTGGATCAATCATTTATCGATTCGCGCTGATAATCCGATGGCAGTGGCGGAGTTCTATGAAAAGGTCTTCGAACTAAAAGAAGCAGAGACTTATCGCGACGACGGGTCTATCTGCATGACCGACGGAAAAGTTAAATTATTGCTTCGACCTCGCGACAACGGCCTTTACCGCGGCCTGCGCGAAGGTCTCGACCATGTCGGATTCAAAGTGGAAAGTCTCAAAGCTGCGGCCGATGATCTGGATGCACTAACCGCTTCTTCGCCGGAGGCAGCGCCACGAAAACTCACTGTGGGCTTGCACGGCCAACTGATCGAAAACGATTTCCGCAAATGTTGCCTCGGTCAACACTTCATATCGGATCCCGATGGTGTGCTGATCGATCTGTCAGAGAATTGAAAGGCAACACTCTTGGACCGCCCAGACGAATTAGAAGGATGAAAATGTAAATCTAGAACCGGAATTCAGATTTCAGCTTTCATAATTGATCTTTCCTAGGAGCAGCCTGAGATCAGTTTAAAGTGCGGGGTGTGGTATCCGAATCCGGATCCGCTTGACCACCGCCGAGTCGAAGCAGATTGATCAGCGTATTTTCCCTATCCTTCAGAGTTTGCGCTTCCAGCAACGCTTGTTTCTCCGGCGGATGAAACGGCAACGACACTGACAAAAGATTCACCAGTTCCAGATCCGAGAAGCGCTGCGCCTGGTCCGGTTTGACCTGCATGCCGTGAGCTTGCCCGTATAACGTCAGCGCCTGCAGTATCGCGTCGCGCTCGCAGTGCCAACCCTCCGGCAGGGTCGCATCGGAAAATTCGCTATAGATGGCCCTGACACGCCGATACCCGCGTCGCAGTTCGAGCTCCTCTTTAAATCTAAAGCGGTTGACACCCTTGAGCTGAATAAAGAAGCGGCCGTCAGCAGATTTCTCGTATTTCTCGATGTAGCCGGCGCAACCGATCTTGTATAAGTCCGGTGATTCCTTTTCGGCGCCGGGAAGCGGCCGATTATCCGGTTGCGGCACGAACGGTTGAATCATGCCGAACACCTTGTCTCCCTCCAGAACATCTTCCACCATGTTGCGGTAACGCGGCTCAAAGATGTGCAACGGCAGCACCGTTCCGGGCAAAACCAAAACTCCGGTCAATGGAAAGATCGGCAGTATTTCCGGCACCGGCATCTTTGGAATTTTCATTGCCACAGAATCTATCTCAACACCTGTCTGTTTATAGGTTATGGCGCGAGAACGGTCAAGGCGGATGATAACTGGCAGCGCCAAGTGACAACCCCGGAAGAGGCTCTTGCAATACAGCGCTCGGCTATTCTAGCTTGTCAAAAGTTTACCTGCAGCCTATAGGAATAGCATGGTTGAATTTGCGCCGATGGATATCCCGACCGCGAGAGACTTTTTGGCCCGGCATCATTGGGGCGTGTTGACGACCCGGAGAAAGGAAGGGTCGTTGCAGATGTCACCGGTTACCGTTGGCATCGATCCTAACGGACGCGCCATCATAAGCAGCCGGGAAACCGCATACAAGGTCAACAATCTGCGGCGTGATCCACGCGCCGCGGTGTGCGTCTTCACCAACGAGTTCCACGGCGAAGGCTGGGTGCAAATCAACGGCAACGCTGAAATTTTATCGCTACCACAGGCGATGGAAACATTGGTGTATTTAGAACGCCAAGCCAAAGGCGAAAACCGCGACTGGCCGTCGTTCCACCAACGAATGGCGCGCGAGAAACGGGTCATCATTCGCATCCGCATCGACAACGTGGGACCGAAGCGGCGCGGATAATGAACAAGCCTTCTCCCTTGAAACTATGGCAATCAACAAATTAGTTCTGCCCAATCCGCTCCTACGACTGTGCAGCCAACTGCTTGTCCTCGCCGCGCTCGCTCAGGCGCCACAAGCCGTTGCGGCCGAGCAGGAGAACTCTCTCACCGGTCGGCTTCTAGTGGCTCTGCCGAACATGAAAGATCCGCGCTTTTCCGAATCGGTTATCTATATTGTGAAGCATGGTCGTGAAGGCGCTTTCGGCCTGGTGATCAATCGCGTCTTGACTACCGCGCCCATCGAAGAAGTTCTCGCCGGTTTTGGCGTCGACGAGAAAGGTG
>JAICEJ010000184.1 GCA_025924215.1 Candidatus Binatia bacterium | reverse complement strand
TTGGCTTCGGCCCATTTGCTATCGACAATCAGGCTATGAAACTGCAGATTGGGAATGTAATCGTGCAGGCGCGCGATTTCGGTGAAGCCAAGCTCGCGAGCTCGCGGCAAATCGCCGCCGAGAACCATTGTCGCCGAGGTATTGCATCCCTTTAAGCTGGCCAGGCGCTGGGTCGTTGGTCCGCCCTGAATAATCGAGTAATCCTTGTTGATCTCCAGGCCTTCCTTCTTGAGCATCTCGCGCAGAAATATTGTGCTGCCCGACACCAGGCTCACCACCCCGATACTGGTTCCTTTGAGCTCCTTGATGGACTTGTATTTGGGACAGCCAACCAGGGTGTAGGCGGCGATCGGCACGGTACCGCCGATGATCTTCAACGATGCTCCCCGTTCCACCGCATTGATCGCCGGCGTCGGATCGACGATTGCAACATTTACTTGCCCGGCAATCAGAGCCTGGATCAAGGTATCTGTCGAGCCGATTAAAACGACATCGCCCTGAATCCCTTCCTTAGCAAAGAAGCCTTTGTCCGTGGCCGCATAGTTGGGCAGCTGCTCGACGGTGCGCGAGACGTTACCGATAATCACCCGGTCGGCAGCATCGGCGCTTGGGAGGCTTAAACCGGCAAGCGCCAATAAAAACCCGAGGAATCTCAGCGTTGATATCAAATTCATAACTGCCCTCCGGAATTATGGCTTCTGATAGAAATTGGCGTAAAAATGATCCGCAATCTCAGCGCCGGTGGCTTTCCAAACACCCTCATGAGCGCAGATATATTCGAGCGCCTTATCGAGATACTTGATCCGGAACGCCAGGCCGATCACAAAGGGATGCAGCGGAATGGTCATGACCCGAGGCTGCGATGCGCCTTCGGCATACAAGGTATCGAACTGATCGCAAACCATTTGCAACCAATCTTTGGGCGTGTGACCGCCCTGAAAAATGACCCGAATATCGTTGAGCCCCTGCTGGTAAGGAATACCGATCATACGCCCCGATTGCACGTGCATCGGCACTGGCTGATCGTCACAACCCCAATCACAAACGTAGTCGAACCCTTCGGCCGCCAGATGGTCCAGAGTATGCGGACTCTCGTCGCCCCCACCCGGGCCTAACCAGCCGCGCGGCGCTTTTCCAGTTGAACCGGCAATGGTTTCTTTGATTTGCCGAATCACCGCGCGCTCCTCCTCGGCCGGGTATTGGTTCATCCGGATGTTGTTGGTAACACCGTGGCCGAGCCACTCCCAGCCGCGTTTATTACCCTCCTCGATGATTGCCGGATGATGGGCGCAAACATCAGAGTTCAACAGCACCGTAGCGCGGATGCCGTGCTTGTCCAGGACTTCCATCATGCGAAACACACCGATGCGCGAACCGTAATCCCGCAACGCATAACCGGTGACGTCCGGCAACTGAGAGCTGGAAGCGCCGGGAATAACTTTGTCGACGTGAAAGAATTCGATGTTAGGCGCGATCATGAGGGCCACTCTGGCTTTATTCGGCCAGTGAATCGGCGCGCGGCCGATAATCGGCGAATAGTCGTACCGGTCAGTTTGCATTTAGAACTCCTTTAGCTCGATCGACTGTTACCTATGACACGCGAGGTCTTCAGGTCAAGATTTTTTCTACGCGGGTGGTGCCGCTACGCGGCCATCCACTGGAACGTGATTGTGGCCCGGGGCGCTTTTGTTTTTACGGCCGGCTGTTAGACTCGTCACAGTATCACACTCCGCCCGAAACGTTCCCGAAAAGGAGATAAGCATGGCTACTGAGAAGCTGGCGGATATCGGCCTGATCGGCTTGGCAGTTATGGGCGAAAACCTGGCCCTGAACATTGCGGATCACGGCTTTAGAGTCGCTGTTTACAATCGCACGACCCAGGTGATGAAAGACTTCATTGCGGCCAACCCTGACACTCCGGGCGGTCTGATTGGATGTGCGACGTTGCCCGAGCTGCTGGCGGCGATCGAGAAGCCGCGCAAGATCATCATTCTCGTTAAAGCGGGCCCAGCCGTCGATGCCGTGACCCGACAGCTCATGGATGACGGGCTGGAAAAGGACGACCTCGTGATCGATTGCGGCAACAGCCGTTGGACCGACACCATTCGGCGCGAGAAAGATTATGCCGGTCATTGTCGCTTCTTCGGCTCCGGAGTTTCCGGCGGTGAAATCGGCGCGCGCTTCGGCCCATCCTTGATGCCCGGCGGCGATGCGCAAGCATGGCAGCATCTCGAGCCAATCTGGAAAGCCATCGCCGCCAAGGTCGATCCCGAAACCGGCAAAGCGATTGAAACCGCCAAGCCGGGCCAACCTGTAGTAGGTGGAATTCCTTGCACGGCGTACATCGGCGAGAACGGCGCCGGCCATTATGTCAAAATGATCCACAACGGCATCGAGTACATCGACATGCAGTTGATCTCCGAGGCTTACTTCCTGATGCGCAACCTGCTTGGCGCCGCGCCCGATCAGCTCGCGCGAACTTTCGCGCGTTGGAACGAAGGGGAGCTCGATTCTTACTTGATCGAAATCACCGCAGACATTCTAAAGCAGCGCGATCCGCAGAAGCCGGATTCATTTCTCGTCGACCATATTCTCGATACCGCCCAGCAGAAAGGGACCGGTAAATGGACCAGCGTCAATGCACTGGACATGGGAATTCCGGCCAATGCGATCGCCGAGGCGGTCTTCGCGCGCAATCTGAGCGCGCTTAAAGATGAGCGAGTGGAAGCATCCAAACAATTAGTTGGCCCGGAATACAGCTATAGCGGCAACCGTGAGGACCTGATCGATTCGGTTCGCGATGCGCTCTACTGTTCGAAAATCTGCGCTTATGCGCAAGGCTTTCAGCTCATGCGCGCGGCCGAGAGCGAATACCAGTGGAAGTTCGATTTCGCCTCCATAGCCGCTATCTGGCGTGGCGGCTGCATCATTCGCGCGCGTTTCCTGCAAAAGATCACCGATGCTTATAGGCGCGCGCCGCGACTGGTGAACTTGCTGCTCGACCCGTACTTCAAGGAGCAGATTCAGAAGACTCAGTCGCGCTGGCGTGCTGTGGTTGCCATAGCCGCGCAAGCGGGCATTGCCGTTCCCGCGTTCATGTCGGCTCTGGCGTATTACGATGGCTACCGGTCGGCACAGTTGCCGGCCAATTTACTTCAAGCGCAGCGCGATTACTTCGGCGCGCACACCTACGAACGCACCGATCAGCCGCGCGGCAGATTATTCCATTTGGACTGGCCGGCACCGGATCGGCCGGAACTTCCAATCGCGAATTCCGGCAAATCCGATTGAAGCATCAGTTACGAGTGCTCGAAGTGTTTGCGGTCTAGGCGCCCCGAGTAGCTTTTTCTCAGTAGATTTGACAGAACTTGACTGTTACATACCTGTTGCTGTTACATAGGAGGGATTTCGGCACCCAGGAGGTTCATGAACGACGATGGCGATCCCCGGAGAAAAAGCGATTCAAATGGTGCGCAACGCGCATACGCAGGCAACGCAGTTGGACATCGCGGTTACAGCTGTAGTTGTTGATCAGAGTGGCCGAATGATCGCGCTGGGCAGAATGGACCGGGCTCGTCCGATTACCGTAGAAATCGCCCTGAACAAGGCCTACACCGCCGCCAGTTTTCAGCAACCCACCAAGGAGCTGGCCGGAGTCGCCGGCCAAACTTGGTTTCAGAGCCTGGTCGTGTCAAGCAACGGACGCATCATGCCGGGGGCCGGCGCACTGCCAATTGTCGAAGGCGGCGCGGTTGTCGGCGCGGTGGCGGTGGCCGGCGGCACCGAAGATCAGGACCAACGCTGCGCTGAAGTGGCGTTGGCGTCCTACCAATAAACACGAAATGCCGTTCAACCGTTCAATGGTTCAAAAGTTCAACGTCAGCCGGGAACATTATGACTTCTGACCTGGAACTGTTGAACGTTTGAACTGTTGAACCCTTTTTACCGGAGGCATCATGGCTGTGACATTACAAAAGCCCGCTGAACAATCCACCGAGACTACAAATGGTCAGGCAAATATTCCGCCTCCACCCTACCTCGGTCGCTCGGTCCGCATCGTTGGACCGGTGGTAAATGTCGACATGAATCAGTCGCCGCATCCGAAAAATCAGCGCGGCGAATTGGGCAAGCCTCTTTTCAACTGGTATCACAACACCGTCTCCAAGGATCCTCTGACCCGGGTTTCGGCTCCAAACCATTTTGCCGACCGTCGCCATTTTCTCAGCACCATCATCAATCAGGCCACCAAGGGCAAGGTCAATCCGAGAAAAATAGAGGTGCCGGATGCGGCGGCGATGTCGCGGCACATCAAAGCGGTCGCGCACTATATGGGCGCCGACGTTGTCGCGGTTGCCCAAGCGCATCCATCCTTCCTGTACGCCGGCAGCCGCTACGTTCAAGACGGCACCGCAGAGGACGCTTATCAGGAAACTTCCCCGGCGGACCTTGTGAAGAAATTCCCCTATATCATCGTCGCTACCACTGCCTGGGATTACAACAAGCTTCAGGCGCATCGTCACCTGATTGGCGATGCCGCCTATCACGTCTCGCAAATCAAAGGCAACATGATTCTGAAAGCTCTGGAGGGCTACATCAAAGAACTGGGCTACACGGCGTTGCGCGGCGTCTGTACACCACAGGCCGCCGGCGTCGCTTCGGGAGTCGGCGAACTCGGGAGAAACGGGCTGGTCATCAACAAGACTTACGGCGCGCGCATCCACATGCCCGATCCGATCTTGACCGATCTTCCTCTGGTAGCCGATCAGCCGGTCGATAACGCCGTCGAAGATTTTTGTAAGATTTGCCGGAAATGCGCTAACACTTGTCCCACCAACAGCATTCCGTTCGGCGATAAGGTCGTTCACAACGGCATCGAAAAATACAAGATTAATTGGCTCACCTGCTACAAGTTGCGGCCGTATGTGCACGATTACTGGGGCAGCTGCCTGACCTGCGCCACGGTTTGCCCGTTTACCAAACCCAATGTCTGGTGGCACAGCCTCGCTACATGGTCTTTGCGCACTTGCCCAATCCCGGCGCGGCCGGCTCTGGTTCACGCGTTGAAATGGATCGATGACCGTTTCTGGGGCGTCGCGCGTAATAATCGCGTGCGCTGGCTCGGCTACGATTCCGGGATCAAGCCGGGAGACCAGGCGTGCACCGTCGCCGGCTGCAACGCATCGCATGAGGGAAAGGGGCCGGCCAAGGAAGTGGCCGGCAACGTCGGTTACTACGCGCCACTAAAAGAGAACACGAACCGGTTCGTTAAGCGGGATGCCTAGTGGCCTTGCGATTGGGTCCGTTTAAACTGCCCGGGCTGAGAAGAGATTCTCATAAGGACGATCCGTACTGGGATTTCTTTATAAACACGCCGGCGGCGGATCTCGACAACACAGTGACCGAGTTGATCCGCAATGCTCCCCCCGGCAATGTTTTTCCGACCAAGGCTGATATCCACACACCGGAGATTACCTCTAGTCATGTCAAAGGAATGGCGCACTACTTCGGCGCGGATGTGGTGGGTATCGTAAAATTACCGGCGCACAACCCATCACCCTCGCCTCTCCCGCCAGCCGCGGGTGGTAAGATCGAAGAAGAATATCCGTTCGGAATCGTCTGCGTCGTTCGCGCTGAGTACGATCCACGCACCGCACCGGGCATTGGCGGGCAAGTGCCCGTGCAGAACGGGCTGTTCATTACCTTCGTGCTGAGCGCGTGGATCAGGGAGCTCGGCTTTCGCGCCAAGGTCGCGCCCGAAACTAATGGCGCAAAACTTGCTGCCGTGGCCGGTTTGGGCGAGATCAACGGGGACGGCCGATTAGTGACTCCTCAGTACGGCGCCGATGTTCATGTGGCAGATGTTATCCTGACGGATCTGCCACTGGCGCCGGACGGCTCGGCGAGCGAGCCATGAAGCCAGTTCCAATGGTTCCAAAGGTTCCAATCATTCCATCGGTTCAGATAAAACAATTGTGGAGCAAATGGAACATCTGGGCCGATTGCGACCGTGGTGGCGGTGGAAGGAGGGGAAGTAAATGCCGTACGTGATCACCAGCCTGTGCACCAATGACGGAGCCTGCGTTGAAGTCTGTCCGGTTGCCTGCATTCATACGACACCGGGAGCGCCGCAATTCTACATCGACCCTGAAGTATGTATCGATTGCGAGCAGTGCGAAATCGTCTGCCCCGTGGACGCAATTTTCAAAGACATCGATATTCCGGCCGAACATCAAGCTGCCATTGAGGTCAACGCCGCGTTCTTTCGCAAAAACAAGGCAGCCGCCGGCCCGGTTTCCTTCGAGACCGCTTGGCAGATGATCCGCGCGGCGCATGATTACGCGCAGATTATGGGAATGGCGGTGACAGCCGCTGTGGTCGATGAAGCGGGCGGGCCGATTGCGTTGGGGCGAATGGATACTGCCGAACCGGTGACGGCGGAACTCGCCTTTAACAAAGCATATACCGCCGCCGCCTTTCACGTCGCCACCGCCGAACTGGCGCCACAAGCGCGCCAAGCGCGATTTCGCAGCCTGACGATGTCCCATCGCGGTCGCATCATGCCCGTGGGAGGAGCTATTCCGATCATTGATGGCGTGACCATTGTTGGCGCCGTCGGTGTGGCGGGCGGAAGCCGCCCGGAACAGGATATTCTCTGCTGCCGCGCCGCGCTCGCGGTAATCGAAGGCCACGGTCATTGAACACTGACGAGCTTGGCCATGTACCTCGTTCAACTACTCTTACCGTTGTACGATAATTTGAACGCCCGATTTCCGCCTGAGGCTTTCGATTGTGTGCGGCAAGAGCTAACCGAGCATTTCGGTGGGGTCACGGCTTTTCTGCGTTCACCAGCTCAAGGGTTCTGGCGGATAGCTGAAAACGCCATCAATCGCGATGAAGTGGTTATCTTTGAAGTGATGACCGATGAACTAAACCGGCAGTGGTGGGATGGATACCGAGCAGATCTGGAACAGCGCTTCAGGCAAATCGAACTGGTGATCCGGGCAAGCTCGATCGAGAGGCTCTAACGGCATTTTGTAAGCTGGAACATCGTACTCCAGTCTCAGAAACGCTTTTCGCCTTTTTCGCTTTCTTGTCGGCCCTCTTCTCCATCACTGCCTTTGCCATCACGTCTCCGTGCGCTGCCGAACGTCACCGCAACTTAGCCTCGAACTCGGGTAATTTAAATTCCAGCTGCAACGTATCGTGCCGCTATCCGCTAGTTTAAATCGATAGCAGCCATCAAAAGACGACCGGTACCGCCGCAGCGCCAATCGCAAGTCTTTGGTGGAGGCGGAATCGGATTTTCCCATTGTTCCTCTAAATGATTTACCTGCTCGGAAAGCTTTCAGCCATTCTCGATCAAAAGCTGAACGGCAGACAACCTCTTGGTTCGGCATCGAAGACCGTTTAGTATCGTTTGCATGGAAGAAATTCGTTTCGTCGATACGACACTGCGCGACGGCCAGCAAAGCCTTTGGGCTTATGGCATGCGCACAGGAATGATTGTTCCGATTGCCGAGCAGATCGATAATGCCGGCTTTGAGGCGATCGAGCTCGGCGGTCCGGTGGAGCTGCCGAAGTGCGTCCGGGAGCTGCGCGAAGATCCTTGGGAGCGTTACCGGCTGGTTTTAGCTCGCATCAAGAAAACCCCGCTTCGAGTCATTCACGGCACTCGCAGCGGCTTCGCCATTTACCCGCATGCCATTCATCAACTCTACGACCGCTGCATGGCGGATATCGGAATTAAGCAGGTGCGCATCTCGGATTCGTGGAATGATCCGGCCGATTGGCAGTGGCGGGTGAAACAAGCGCGGGCCGCGGGACTCGATCCGATCATCAATTTGATCTACACGATTTCGCCACGTCACACGGATGAATACTATGCGCAAAAAACCCGCGAAGCGCTGAAACTGAACGTGTTCAGAGTGTGTTTGAAAGATCCCGGCGGCATCCTTACACCGGAGCGCACTCGCACCCTGGCGCGGGCGGTTCTCGAAAGCGCGAACGGCACCATCGCCGAGTTACACACGCACTGTACCACGGGACTGGGCTCTCTCTGTTGTCTGGAAGCGATCCAGGCGGGTATGACTTCGATTAATACCGCGATCCCTCCCCTGGCCGACGGTTCTTCGAACCCGTCAATTTTTAACGTTGCCAAAAACGCTAAGGCGATGGGCTATGCGCCGGTAATCGACGAAGAACCTATTCGCCCAGTGGCGGCTCATTTCACCGCCATCGCCAAGCGAGAGAAATTGACCATCGGTAAGCCGCCGGAATATGACTACGCTCAGTACATCCACCAAATTCCCGGCGGCATGATTTCAAATCTGCGTCACCAGCTAGGTCGAGTCGGGATGGAGGACAAACTCGAGCGCACCCTCGATGAAGCGGCTCAGGTGCGGGCAGAATTTGGCTATCCGATCATGGTCACGCCATTGTCCCAGTTTGTCGGCAGCCAGGCCGCCATCAATGTAATCGTTGGCGAGCGTTACAAGGAAGTGACGGATCAGACCATCGAGTACGCCTTGGGAGTCTGGGGAAAAGAAGGCGGCGCAATGATGGACCCCGACGTAAAGGACAAAGTTCTCAGCCGTCGACGCGCCAAGGAAATCGCCAGACGTGAACCGCCGCAGATGCCGCTACAAGAGCTACGGCGAAAATTTGGCGGATCAAGCGTATCCGATGAGGAAATTTTGTTGCG
>JAICEJ010000183.1 GCA_025924215.1 Candidatus Binatia bacterium | reverse complement strand
AATACCGCAAGGTCGATCTATCGAACTTGTCCAGATCGGGATAGCGCAGCAATCGGTGGCAGAGTGTTGGAACGAGCATCGTATAGGTGATGCGTTCGTTCTGGACGGCACTTAGGAAGTTTTCTTCATGAAACCGCTCATGGAGGAATACGGTACCGCCGAGATAAAGCATGCCCATCATCGATCCGCGGCCGGCATTAAAGTGCAGCGGCAAAGCAATCAGAGCGCGCTCGTCATCGCTCAAGCCCTTGGTGATGGCATTATTGATGGAGCGTAGCGCGTAAGTTTCGTGATTGATCTGGCAACCCTTCGGGAAACCGGTTGTGCCAGACGTGATCATGATCAGAAATAGATCCTTGCCGTCGATGGCAATCTCAGGATCATTGGCGGAAACGGAAGCCAACGCCTGCTCATACGGCGTATTGCCGTGGGCGCTTAGGCTGCCGATGGCCAGTAGCTTATTGGCATCCATGTGCTCGCTGGCTAGGGCGCACAGATCTTGGGTTTCCTCGCGGCCTTCGAGAACAAATGCGCTTGGCTCAAAAAATTTCACCATCGCGGCGCATTCCTCAGCGCTCCAGTTGTAATCGAAAGGAACCGCGATGGCGCCGATCTTCGCAATACCAAATAGCATCTCGAAGTGCTCGGATCGGCTGCCGCAGGAAACTGCCACTCGATCGCCTCTGCGGATTCCTTGCTTGACCAGATAATTGCCAAGGCGATTGGTGCGCAGGTGAAGATCGAGGTGGGTTATCGATTTGTTTTGATCTACGATCGCAGGTTTGTCTGGGAAATGTTGCGCGTTACGCGGGAGGGCTTCGCCTATGATCATGACGCGGCTAATTCTTCCATACGGAATCGATAAACCCGGTTTTCTCTAATTCCCGGATAAAGCTTGAATCGACCACATTGGCTGGATCGAATGTCTTGGCCCGAGGGTCGCGCACCTCCAGAGTTTTGAGCATGAACTCGATGCCCTGCATATTGACGTAAGGAACGCGGTCTTGATAGCGGGTGACGATCTCGTAAGTAGAATTAAGCACGTCGACGTTTCTGTTTTGCGCGAAGTCGGCGGTGACCTTGAGAGCGAATTCCTTGTTATCCCGATAAAACCTAAGTCCTTCGACGAACGCCTTCATGACCCGCATTACGGTGTCGCGATGGTTTCTTACGTAGGTCTTTGTGCTGGCAAAGCAACTGCCGGGGTTGTACAAGCCCAACTTGCTCATATCGATCAATACATTGAGACCCAGCCTTTCGGCGGCGATGTCTTGCGGCGGGATAAACGTCGAAGCCTGCACGAAGCCTTTGCTCAAAGCGGCCAACCGGGTGGGGGCCGAGCCCACTGCAACTACCGTCACGTCGCGCTCCGGATTGAGACCCCGTTCTCTAAGTAGATAACGCACCACGCTGTCTTCTTGTGAACCGATTGTGGTGACACCGATTCTTTTCCCCTTGAGATCGGCAACATCCTTGATTTCGGGAGATGAGAAAACGCGCCAGTAGAGCGTATTGATCGCGCATCCCAAGTAGACGGTGTCGGCCCCGCCAACCGCCGAAGCAACGATTGCTGCGCCACCAAGAAAGCTCAGCGGTACCTGTCCCGACATCATCGCTGCCGTAAGGATCGGGCTTCCTTGAATATAGACCAGGTCGACGTCGAGCCCATGCTTTTTGAACAGGCCGGCTTTACGAGTGACGTCGATAAGACCGAGCGAGGCCACCGGAGCAGGATAGCCGATGACGAGCTTTTCCAGTTTCTGCGCGTGAAGGATCTTGAAGTCGCTTGCCAGGATGCAAAACAGGCAGAGGACAGATCTGCAAAGAAATCCCATTTTCATTTTCCCGCTTTTTTTCGCTCATCGTTGAGCGCGCGCAAGATAGTGAAATCGTAAATGCTTTCCGGCAGGATTTCTTTTTCTACCTTAAGTTGCTTGCGCTGAAAAGTTACGATTTTTTCCTGGAGCTCGCGCGAAATGGTGCCATCGAGTGTGTAGCTCTTGAGCGTTGCCTCATAATCCCGAGCGCGTCGTCGGGAGAAATCTTGAACCCTTCGGCCATGCGTCCGACGGCTTCTTTCTCATTGGTGCGAAACCAGAGCAGCGCCCCCTCAGCGTGCCACGGAGAAAACGCCGAACCAGATCCGGCTTTTCCTTAAGCATTCGTTCGGTGAGCGCCGCGCCGCCTGAGACGATGTTCAGATCGTAATCGCCATAGAAAAAAAGCTCGTTCAGCCGGCAGTCTCGACGCCGCGATCACAAACCCCACAGAGAGCCTTGTCGCACGCAAGCAGGGATTTTTCTGTGCATTGATCCAGCGATCGAAGATCTCTTCCTCTCGGCAGCCCATGCCCAAGGCATAAATCTCGCGGGAGGAAGCGCAGGCCCAGGACAGAACTGACATCTTGTATTTGCGGCCGCGGCGTTCGCAACGTTCTCAAATAGAAACACGCGCCGCTCGCTTTCCGAAGGCCGCGGAATTGCCAGCGCACCAGTGGGTGGAGCTCGGTCTCGCGGCAAACTTCACGCTGAATGCGAAAAAGCTTTTCGCGGCTTTCCAATGTATGAACGTATTCTCTGAGACTCGGGTAATAGCCCACGCGGTATCTCCTATTTTTTATAGAGTTGCTCGATGAATCCGGAGCGCCGAATCTCTTCGACGACGCTGTCATCCCAGAAATCCTTTTCGCCAAGCTTGGCGGCGCGAGGGTCATCGAGAGCGGCCAATTCAAGGTGGAAGCGGATCGACTCTTGACTGGCGTGGAGGTCCTTCTCGAGACGGCGCGTGGTCTCGTCGTAAAGATAGCCCATCGCAGACCTATCGGAGTTCTGAAAGTATTTTTGCAAAATTTTTACGCTAGGGTCCTTGTGCTGCGCCATGTAATGAATGCCCTCTATGTAGCCTTTGAGGAAGTTGATCACCATGGCGCGGTTCTGTTTGAGCAACGCCTCGGTGGTGTTGATCCCTCCGCCGGGAGTTGCCACGTCAAACTTTTCGAGAACTTTTAACCCATCGTTGCTGGCGATGAGATCCAACGGCGGGAAAAGCATCGTTCCCTGGATGACTCCCGCCTTTAAAGCGGATAATCGACCGCCCTCGCCGCCGCCGATGGGTAAGAACTTAACGTCTTGGTTCGGGTTGAGACCATGGTCACGCAGCAGCTTGGCTAACCGTATGTAACTCGCATCGCGTCCGCGCGAGATGCCAAGCGTTTTTCCTTTCAAGTCGCGCACCGACTGGATACTGTGCTGGGTAAGCAGGGAGGAGCCGAGCGTGTTCATCGTCACACCCAGTCGCACCACGGGTAAACCTTGCAAGCGCGCGGTGGTGACGCCCGTATCGGATCCCATCAGAAACTGAACGCTGTTGCTGATCAGTGCCGGGACGGCGCGCGCGCCACCGCTGACGAGAATGGTTTCCACGTCCAAGCCATATTTTCGCCAGATCCCTGCCTCCGCAGTTATCCACGAAGGCGTCAGGCCGGGAGCCACCGCAGGGTAGGCTACTCTGATCTTTTCGGCGGCGCGAGCCGGGCTTTTGCCGAACCATAAACCACACGCAATCGCGATCAAAAGCAGTGAGAGACGCTGTCTAGTAAGCGCCCAATGTCTCATTTCGAACGAAGCGAGAGATCCTTCTTTTCTGAAGCGACACGGGATCGGAAAAATCTCTCGCCGTGCTTGACGTGGCGCCGACAAGATTGGATTCCCACGAGAGCGTATGCCATTCTGAAGAACGCTTCGTGCCATCTAAAACCACCGTCCTGTGAGAAAATGATTGATGTTTCTCTGCACCATGCGCGTCTTGCCGAATGACGCGTAGGTTCCGCTCAGCATGTGTCGGGCCACGTCTTCAGCGTTTTGACGGCCGGCTTTGACTTCGACCAAGCGGCCGTGAAAATCCTCGAGGTAGTCGTACATCTTTTTGAAATAGGCTTTGCCAGCCTGCTCGCCCTCCACCGCCGGACCATGGCCGGGGAGGAGTTGCTTATAATGGCTTTTCAAGAGCGACTTCAAGGCGGTCAGCCAGTTGGGGATATTGCCAAAGAACGTCACAGGGTGAACTTCCGTGTAGAGCAGGTCGCCGGCGATGAAAACTTCTTCCTCTTCAAAAAAAATCGTCGTATCGCCTCTGCTGTGGCTGTGGCCGTTCTCGGCGCAATATTTGAGATGCAGCGTTACACCCGGCAAGGCGATTTTCGTTGAATCACGGAACACGACGTCGGGCAACGTCAAACAAAGGCCGGGGAAGCGCTCGTAAAGCTCCGGCACCGGCTTCATCATGCGCTCGAAATCCGGCCCGCCCTCGTCGCGCATGGCAGCGGCGCAACCCGCGCTGGCGACGACGGGTATGCCGCGCTGAGAGAAATAAAAATTCGCGGAGGTGTGGTCAAAGTGCTCGTGGGTGTCGATCAGATAGCTGATTTTAGAACAGCCGGTTAGCTGCAGCGCTTCTTCGATATCGTCAATGCGGCGGATATCGGCGTCGATGAGCGCGGCGCTGCCGTCGCTTCCTTTGACGATGCCGAAGTTGGTCGAGCCTTGCGGGCCGATCATGGCGTACACGGATCGACTTATCTGTTTGATCGCAGATTCCATAGCTCCCTCCATTTATCCGAGTCGCCGCGGGGTTTCAAGGTCGGAAGCCGTTGACCGCGAAGACTGGCGGTGTTATTCGCGTATAAAATTCGAAGCCAAGAAAGGACTTGGTCATGATCAAGGAAGGCAAGTTTACTTTGTTGGAGAAACGCGGCCCGGTAGCGAAGATCACGATCAATCGACCGGATAAGAGAAATGCTCTAAGTCGGGATACGATACGAGAGATGCTCGGCGCTCTTGAAGAAATCCGTAACGACGATTCCATTGCAGTGGTTTTAACCTCGGGCGCCGGGGACATTGCTTACTGCGCCGGCCGCGATCTGTCCGAGTTTCCCACCGAGGGCGGCGCCGCAGTGGAACCGGAGCGCCGGGCCCAGCCGCGCGCCTACCATGTAGCGGAAGCCATTAGAACTTTTCCGAAAGTCACTATTGCCGTCGTAAACGGCTTTTGCCTGGGAGCCGGTATCACAATTCTTTTGCCGCATGACCTTGCTATAGCCTCGGATCAAGCGCAGTTCGGCTTGCCTGAGATCAAGCGCGGGTTCCTGCCTTATCCGATCATTGCGACGATGTTCAAAACCCTTATTCCAACAAAATTGGCTTTTGAGTTGATCCTCACGGGCGAGAATTGGGACGCGACAAAATCGATGGCAGCGGGGTTGATCAATCGCGTCGTGCCGCACAAGGAACTTGACCAGGCGGCATGGCAGTGGGGCGAAGAAATCGGCCGATTCGATCGGACAACTTTGAAATATTGTAAAATGGCAGCGCATGCTTCCATGGAGGCGACCAGCGTGCCACTGGCGGCGGAGATCGCGTGGTTGATGCAGGAAGAACACAGCAGAGTCAATCCCAAGGCTTATGCCGGGACCAAGCAGTTTCACAAATAATCTTGCTCGCGCCGCTCCATATGCTGTCAACGGGGCGGGTACAAATAGATCGCGTATGTTGTCGACCGCTACCTATGACGGGCTGAACGATAGTCACGCTGCTTCGGACAAGGATTCGGCAATCGGGTAAGAGAGGTTGCGATGAGTATCAAACTTGAAGGCATTCTCAGCGCCAATGTGACGCCATTTAAAGAGAACTATGATCTGGACGAGCCTGGACTGCGCAAGCTGATTCGCTATCAAGCGGCGCCCGAGGGGATCAGCGCGATTGTCTGCAACGCCGGGGCAGGCGAGGGTGCGACGCTCACCCGTCAGGAGCGGGTCCGCATCATCGAAATCATCGGCGAGGAAATTCGCAACGATCAATGCATCGTCGCGGGTATCGAAGCGCTATCGACGCGCGAAGCTATCGACCAGGCCAAGGAAGCCAAAGCGGCGGGTGCTGCGGCCATCATGCTCACGCCGCCACATGTTTACGACTGGAGTTCGACCGCCAATCCGGAATTTGCGATTCAATACTTTCATGACGTCGCCAACGCAGTCGAGATCCCGATCACGATTTTCCATTATCCGGCTTCAACGGCGTCAGGCTATTCATCGGATACGGCAATTCGGATTGCGCGTGAAGTAGAGAATGTGGCGGCCATTAAAGTGGCGAGCGGCGCTAACATCAGGCGCTATGAGCAAGTCCTGCGCGGCATGCGCGCGTTGCCAAGGCGCGTCTCCGTTCTCGCGACGTCTTCTCTTTTTCAGCACTTCGTTACCGGCGCCGACGGCGCATTAACCGGTTTTGCCAACTTCGCGCCGCAGTTCTGCGTCGATCTCTACAACGCGGTCAAGGCAGGCGATCTCGACAAAGCGCGCCGGTTGCACGAAATTAACTGGGCGCTCGAAGCGGCGGTCTACAAGGCGCCGAATGTTTACAAGCACAGCCGCTACAAGGTCGCGGCTTATTTTACCGGTCTGTTGGACAACATGATCGTGCGCGCGCCGCAAGTGCCCGTGCCTGAGGGCGAGGTGAAACTGATTCATGACGCGCTGGAAAAATTGGCAATGCTGAAGCGATGACAGGGATTCACATTCCATAGGGACGAAATGCAATGAATAGATTGATCTGTATTGTTCTACTCGTTTGTGCCTTTGTCCCGGTACCCGGATTTGCCCAGGAACGCCGCAAAATCAGAATCTCCAATGCCAACTTAAGCTTTACCGCTCTGCCGTTGGTGGCAGCGCGCGAATGGAAGCTGTTCGACCAGCAAGGTCTCGACATCGAAGTGATCCTTATGCGCTCATCGGCTGCTGCCGCCGCTTTGGCCTCCGGTGACTTGGATTACCAATCCGGTATAGGAACTGCCTCAGTGAGCGCGACTCTGAGCGGGCTCGATGCGCGCGCGCTGTGGGCTTCGACGAGCAGGATTGTTTACTGGTTGATGGCAAGCCCTCAATTCAAAACCGTGCGGGATCTGCGGCAGAAGAAAATCGGCGTGACGGGTCTCGGCGGCACGAGTCATGTAGCATTAACCGCGGCGCTGGAAAAGAGCGGTCTCGGCGCCAAAGATTACGTTGCCGTATCGGTGCCTTCGGCGCAACTGGTTCAGGCTTTGGAATCGAAGTTTGTCGATGCGGCATCGCTTAATCCGCCCTTTATGTTTTTTGCCCAACGCCGCGGTCTCGCCAAGCTCTTGGACATCGGCGCTTTAGTAGAAATGCCTTCGGGCGGTCTCACGGCGCTCTCCAAAACGACTAAAACCAGACCGGATGAGGCGAAGCGGGTCGTGCGAGCGCTGCAAACGGCGAAGAGCATTATGCTCAAGTCGCGGGAGCGAACCTTGGATTTGATTACCCGCGTTCTCAAGATGGATAACGAGACTGCCGCGGATACTTACAAATTGGTCGAGTCGAACTTCAACGATACGGGAATCCCCTCACCCGAAGGCATGGCGAATATTGTCAAGGCGATCAAAGCTGAAGGCAGGTTCACGGATAGAAATGTTTCGTTTGAAGAAGTCGCCGATCCGCGCTTCGCCATCGAAGTCGCTAAGGAGTTAGGCTACAAAGTGCCGTAATCTTACATGGCATTCCGAAGTTAATTTCCCACCGGCGCGAACAATTCAACGAGCGGCGGGGGTTCGGGAATATAACCCTGCTCGTGCGCATACTGAACGAATTTCTCGAGCACGACTTGATTCTGCACGGTTAACCCGTGCGACCAGGGATTGTCGCCAAAAACTTCCTCCTCTTCCTCGAGAATAAGGACCGCGCTGGGGAAGGCCAAGCGCTTGGCATATTCGTAGGATTTCCGGCAGCATTCCTCCGCTTGATTAAAAGCGTCGAGAAGGCTTGAGACGAGCCATGGATTTCGATCGAAGAGCGATTGGCGTACGACCAAAGTGTGCGTGATCGGAAAAATTTTTGTCCTGCGGAAGTAGTCGTTTACTGTATCGCGGGGATCTTTGAAGAGCCGGCGAATGCGAGGATCCTTGGCTCGAAAAGACGGCACGATATTCGGCGGGATGAGCGCGTCTATTTCACCGTCCAGGAGCATAGCTTCCGCGGACCTATAAGCTATGGTTATACTGACATTTGCCGGAGGCTGGTATCCCGCGCCCTCGGGCTCGGATGTGACCCACTCGCAATCTTCCGGGCGCACCCCGTAGTGTTCTTGGAGAATACCCCGCGCCCACAGACCGACGGTCAGACGGTACTGATCCATGCCGATTCTTTTGCCTTTCAAATCCTCCGGCCGCTCGATTGCCGATGCTGGCGAACAAAAAACATACGGGTGAATCTGCATGCGCAGCGGAAAGATCGGCAATGCGATCACCGGTTCATTGCGGCAGCGCGCCATCATATACCATGAGAGTGACATCTCGGCGATATCGAACTCCTCGTAAACCGGGCGCATGCAGGCCTCGCCGGTTTCAGCGCGCCGCGGCTGCAGCTTGATGCCGCGGGCCGTTACGTCACCCTCAAGAATAGGGCGTGTCCGGTGATAATCAGCCAGCAGCAGAGTCAGTTCGAGGTCTCGGGTCATGTTAGCTCCTATATGCCTTCAGCGGCTCTGACCGAGGGCTTTGGTCAAAAATTGTTGGGTGAAGAACTTATCCGGGCCGCCGAGTTTTTTTGCTTCGGCCTCGATTCGCGTCGCACTGATGAGCGCGTCGATATCTTTTCTCGAGATCGAGGTCGAGTAAAGGTCGGCGAACTGGTTGATCACTCGCCGCACCATTGCCGGATCGCCGAAGGTATTCTTGTTGATGACCACTTCCGCGACCTTTTCACGGCTCTTT
>JAICEJ010000182.1 GCA_025924215.1 Candidatus Binatia bacterium | reverse complement strand
TTCGCGCACCTGGATCGGTTGTGATCCGCTCCCGTCAGGCTTGCCGATTGTTACGCCCCGGTAGTTACCGTAGCGGGACAGTGAGCAGCAGACAGCCATATACTTAGAGTAGCGAGCGATTTAGGGCTGCTCAATGGGGTGCCAAGAGCGGCCACTATCATAATCTCCAATTGGAAAGTGGTAAGCTGAGAGTGACAGGGTCAAACCGCTGACGGACACCGAAGAGAAACTCGGTCATGGGACAAGAATAAGAAGGTTACTCTTCGATGTTCTTGTTAGGCCCGCAGCAGACAGCAATCGATGGACATTCACGGCTGTGGTGCACATTCCGCAGGAGCACGCGATCGCGTGACAACTGAATTGCACTCAGGATTTCCCCAGCGAAGCCGAGTCAGAGATGGAAGCTGTCGCCTTGGTAAAAAAGTCGATCGATGAGGGCAAGGCTTCTTTGTAATTAATCTAAAGCGAAAGCAATTGACCGATCGTTCTTGAAAAAAGACAGAAAAAATCGACATGATCGGGTTTCTCGGATGGAAACGGCCGATTGCTAAGCTTGAGCGAATGCGGGATTTAATTCCGGTGGCAATAAATGCGCGTCAGGAGGAACTAACCAATGATTCCACCCTTCTGTGATTTTCTGCTGGGGGCTGCTCTTTTTCTATTGATGATGTTGTTCGTAGGTACCTGCGGAGGTGCTCTCTAGTTTCCGCGGTCTCTTGCGCTCTGGTAGCTCAGTCGGAAAATCGTGCTACGATTGGTCACTCATGCTTCACCTTGCAGTGAGCGGCGGTGAAAAGATTTGCTACAATCCAGCTGTTTTTTTGCCGCAGTTTACTTTAGCTCCGATTGCGTGAACCTGCTCCTGTCCAAGGGCGGTGGAACTTCTTTTTAACACCGCGTCATGTAAGCCCTTGTTAAGATGCCGGGCGGTATAAACAATCAACTGACAATGGATACACATCAAGCTATCCGATGTATGGAAGTTGAGCATGTAGCGTTGTTGCGCCAAAGTCGGGTTGTTGCCTCCGCGGGTACTGGCCCGCAGAGAAAGGCTCGACTCTTGAGCCGACCAATCTTCTTGGCGTAAGCAGCGATATTTGATGCCCCTTTGAGTTAGCAAGGCTTACCAAGTACATTTCAAGAGATCTTTCGAAAACAGAAGTTCGCGTTACTGCCGGTTGGAAATTCACGTTGCGGCCGCGCGCTGAGATTTTTAGGATTAATCATGAACAGCTCGGATGTATCGCTTGATCCGGTCTCTTTTGGTTCTCAGCCGTACTTTGATGCTACGATCGGCGCGCGGTGTTTAGCAGGTAACCGCTGCTCGTTTACGGTTTGGGCCAGGAATGCATCCGCAGTCGACTTGCGCCTCCTCGGCTCGTCCGAACGGATTGTCCCTCTTGTGAATGTTGGCGACGGCTACTTTCGCGCCGAGGTGGAAAATGTTGGGCCCGGCGCGCCGTACTTTTATCGATTAGATCATGCAACCGAGCGGCCTGACCCTGCCTCTCGATTCCAGCCCGAGGGAGTACATGGGCCCTCACAGGTAGTCGATCACTCTTTTACCTGGAACGATGACCACTGGTTCGGGTTGCCGCTGCATAAATATCTCATCTACGAACTTCATGTCGGCACCTATAGCGTAGAGGGAACTTTCGAGGCGATCATTCCTCATCTAGCTGAGCTCAGCGAGTTGGGAGTCACAGCCATTGAGCTGATGCCGGTAGCGCAGTTTCCCGGTGAGCGAAACTGGGGCTACGATGGTGCCTACCCGTTCGCGGTGCATAATTCATATGGCGGTCCGGCCGGGTTAAAACGTCTGGTCGATGCCTGTCACCAGAAGCATTTGGCGGTTATCCTGGACGTCGTCTACAACCATCTGGGGCCGGAAGGAAATTACCTGACGGATTTCGGTCCGTATTTTACCGCGCGCTATAAAACCCCGTGGGGCTTGGCGCTCAATCTGGACGGCGCCGGGAGCGATCACGTCCGCCGGTTTTTTCTTGCTAATGCGCAGTACTGGATAACTGAATTCCATATCGACGCGCTGCGCCTGGACGCCGCCGACCAGATCCTCGATCACTCCCCGACGCATTTCCTGGCGGAGCTCAGCATGGAGATTCACGAGCTGCGCAAGGAGCTCAACCGGCAAATCTTCCTATTTCCCGAGACCGCGGCCAACGACGTCCGCTACATCAAATCTCGCGAGCTCGGCGGCTACAACCTCGACGCTCAATGGAATGATGAGTTTCATCATGCGCTGCGCGCTCTCTTGACCGAGGAGAGGACCGGTTACTATCGCGACTACGGGGAGTTTCATCAGCTGGTCAAAGCCTATACCGAGGGTTTTGTTTACTCCGGCGAATATTCGAAATACCGTGATCGCAGGCACGGCAGCTCGACTCGGGACATACCCGCCGAGCGCTTCGTGGTCTTTTCACAAAATCATGATCAAGTCGGTAACCGCATGTTAGGAGAGCGACTGACCCAACTGGTCTCCTTCGAAAAGCTTAAACTGGCTGCCGGGTCGGTATTGCTGTCGCCCTTTATCCCGCTGATTTTCATGGGCGAAGAATACGGTGAAGAGGCGTCGTTTCAATATTTTATCAGCCATTCGGACTCCGAGCTCATTGAAGCCGTGCGCAAAGGCCGGCGCGAAGAGTTCGCCGCTTTCGAATGGAATCTCGAACCGCCGGATCCGCAAGACCAAGCGACCTTCCACCGCGCCAAGTTGAATCATCAATTGCGCCACGATGGGCGCCACCGAGTCCTGCGAGAATTCTATCGTGAGTTGATTCGACTGCGTAAAGCGCTGGCGCCGCTGGCGCGATTGAGCAAAGCGCACTGCGTAATTACCGCGTACAACAAGCAGCGCGTTATGTTGATGGGTCGCTCGAAGGACGATCAAGCCAATCTAATCATTTATAATTACAGTGACGTTGAGGTCTCGCTTACCCCGGCAATTCCTGCCGGAGCTTGGCAAAAGATTTTCGATTCCGCAGCGCTGAAGTGGGACGGTCCGGGCGCTCGTCTGCCGGAGATTTTACCAGGCGGGGAAGAATCAGCACTGTCGATGAGTGCTTGGGCCTTTGCGCTCTTTCACGCCGGTCCTATCGAGGACAACGAGAAGGAAGTAAACACGCCATGAAACTCTGGCCGGGCAAACCTTATCCGCTCGGGGCGCTGTGGGATGGCGCGGGGGTCAATTTTTCCCTGTTCTCCGAGAACGCCGAGAGGGTCGAGCTTTGTTTGTTCGATTCGTCCGAGGGTAAAGAGAGCGCGCGCATTCCACTGAGAGAGAAGACCGCGCACGTCTGGCACATTTATCTTCCTGAGATTCGCCTTGGGCAGCTTTATGGTTACCGAGTGCACGGTCCCTACGAACCCGATCAGGGCCATCGCTTTAATCCGGCAAAGCTGCTGTTGGATCCGTATGCCATGGCGATTGCCGGAACGATCAAGTGGGGCGATGACCTGTTCGGCTATCCGATCGGCCATTCCGACGCCGATCTGACGGCGGACGAGCGCGACAGCAGCGGTGGCCTGCCCAAGTGTGTGGTGGTAGATCCGGCGTTCAGTTGGGGCAACGACATGGCGCCGCGCACACCATGGCACAAGACGTTGATTTACGAGCTTCACGTCAAAGGCTTCACCGCGCGGCATCCGGGAGTGCCCGATCGACTACGAGGCACGTATGCGGGGCTGGCCTGCCCTGCAGTGCTCGAATACTTTCATTCTCTGGGGATCACCGCGGTAGAGTTGATGCCGGTGCATCAATTTGTCGCCGACCGGCAGCTGGTCGACCGGGGTCTCACCAACTTCTGGGGTTACAATTCCATCGGCTTCTTCGCGCCCGACGCGCGCTACTCGAGCAGCGGCGTGCTCGGACAGCAGGTGGCGGAATTCAAAACTCTGGTCAAGACGCTTCATCGCGAGGGCATCGAGGTCATACTCGACGTTGTTTACAATCACACCGCCGAAGGCAACGAGCTGGGGCCAACGCTGTCTTTTCGGGGCATCGACAATGCGTCGTACTATCGACTTGTGGAAAACGAGCGGCGTTACTACATGGACTACACGGGCTGCGGCAACACGCTCAATGCCACCCACCCGGCGGTGCTCCGTTTGATCATGGATAGTTTGCGCTACTGGATTCAGGAGATGCATGTCGACGGTTTCCGTTTTGATTTGGCTTCCGCTCTGGCGCGCGAGCTTCATGCCGTGGACCGGCTCGGTGCCTTCTTTGATATCATTCATCAAGACCCGGTGATCTCGCAGGTGAAACTCATTGCCGAACCATGGGATCTCGGCGAAGGAGGATACCAGGTGGGGAACTTCCCGGCTTTGTGGGCCGAATGGAACGGCGTGTACCGAGATACGGTGCGCCGCTTCTGGAAAGGCGACAGTGGACAAATCGGCAGCATGGCCTATCGCCTGACCGGTAGCAGCGACTTGTACGGCACCAGCGATCGTCAGCCTCACGCCAGCATTAATTTTATTACCGCTCACGATGGGTTTACTTTGCACGACCTGGTCGGTTACAACGACAAGCACAACGAAGCCAACGGCGAAGACAATCGTGATGGTCACAACGATAATTTAAGCTGGAATTGCGGCGCGGAAGGCCCAACCGACGATATCGGGATCATCGAGCTAAGAGAGCGGCAGAAAAGAAACTTCTTAGCCACTCTGCTGTTATCGCAAGGCGTGCCGATGCTTCTTGCCGGCGACGAAATAGGCCGCTCGCAAAGCGGCAATAACAACAGTTATTGCCAGGACAACGAGATCTCCTGGGTCGATTGGAATCTCGACCCACGGCGGCAATCGTTGTTGGAATTTACTCGCGGTCTGATTCAGTTATTTCACGATCATCCGGTGTTGCGGCGGCGCCATTTCTTTCAGGGTCGCAGTATCCGTGGCACCGCAGTCAAGGATCTGAGCTGGTTTGGCTGCGATGGCAAAGAGATGACCGAAGAAGATTGGAACGATGCGGAAAACCGCTGCATTGGTTTGATACTATCGGGCGACGCTGTCGACGAACTCGACGCGCGTGGCAATCGAATCAGCGACGATACATTTTTGTTTCTGCTGAACGCGCACCATCAACGGGTCGGGTTCATGCTGCCAGGCCCCAGTGCTAAAGCACAATGGCAGGTCGTTCTCGACACCCGCGAAGGGATGGCGCGCCGGACGAGGCGTGTGACCAAGGGCGCCAACTACAATCTGGAGGGGCGTTCATTGGCTTTGTTTAGATTGTTCGACAGCCACGAGGCTCTACCGATGGCGTTGGCGCGCCGCCGCTAGTCAAAAGATTTCATCATGCGAATTCCCAGCGCCACATACCGGTTACAATTTCACCGGAATTTCACTCTCGCCGACGCAAAAGCGGTGGTTTCTTATCTAAGAGATCTCGGTATCTCGGATGTCTACGCTTCGCCGATCTTTCGCGCTCGGGCGGGAAGCCTTCATGGATACGATGTCGTTGACCCGAACCAGATCAACCCCGAACTTGGCGGCGTAGAGCAGTTCGACGAGTTAGCAGGCGAAATACAGCGTCAGGGCATGGGTTGGCTCCAAGATATCGTTCCCAATCACATGGCCTACGACAGCGAGAACTGGATGCTGATGGACGTGCTGGAGAACGGATTGAATTCGGCTTATGCCGATTATTTCGACATCGAGTGGGATCACCCGATGGAGAACATGCATCACAAAGTTCTGGCTCCTTGCCTCGGCAAATTCTACGGTCAATGTCTGGAAGACGGTGAGATCGTCCTTAAGTATGACGCCCAAGGATTGGCGGTGCATTACTTTCAGTTGCGGCTACCAATCAACATAGAATCCTACAGCATGGTCCTGGCGTCGAGTCTCGGCGCTTTAAGACGAAAATTGGGACGTCATAGCCCCGATCTGATCAAGCTTTTGGGTGTTCTCTATACGCTCAAAAATCTGCCCTCCAGTGAAGAAGCAAGAGAACGGGCGGACCAGATCATCTTCGTCAAGAACATGCTTTGGGAGTTGTACACGAGTAACGAAGAGATCAAGAACTTTCTCGATGAAATCATCGCGCGTTTCAACGGACGGCCCGGAGTTCCCGAAAGCTTCAATCCTTTGGATCAGCTGCTGGCGCAGCAGTATTATCGGCTTTCGTTCTGGAAAGTCGCCACGGAAGAGATCAATTATCGCCGCTTCTTTAATATCAATGAGCTGATCTCATTGCGGGTAGAGGATCCGAACGTATTCGAGCTTTGTCATCGGCTGGTCTTTCAGCTGATTCGCGACGGCAAGATCACCGGGCTGCGAGTCGACCACATTGACGGGCTTTACGATCCCGCCGTGTATCTCAGGCGTGTCCGGCAAAACGTCGGAGAAGTTTACGTGGTCGTCGAGAAGATCCTGGAGCTGCGCGAGAACCTGCCGGATGACTGGCTGGTGTGCGGCACGACCGGGTACGAATTCGCCAACTTCGTCAACGAAATTTTCTGCCAGAGCGATCACGAGCAAAAGTTCACCGACTTGTACCGGCGCTTCACCGGACTCACCGCTGCCTTCGGCGATCTCGTCAGCGAGAAAAAACGTCTGATCATCGGCCGCTACATGGCCGGAGACGTCGACCGCTTGGCGCATTTGCTGAGGCGGGTTTCGAGCCGAGATCGTTTCGGCGGCGATATTACGCTTTACGGCTTGAAGCGCGCGCTGGTCGAGGTTTTAACCTTCTTTCCGGTTTATCGAAGCTACATTAGCCATGAAAAGTTTGGCGCCGAGGACCGAAGCCGCATGCAGGAAACCCTGAGCAAGGCAAAAGAGATAAATCCGGGGTTGATCCTTGAGCTGTCGTTTATCGGCAAGTTCCTCCTGCTCGAAAATGGCGACCAGCTAAGCGAACAGGAAAAGAGCCAGTGGATTGATTTCATTATGCGCCTGCAGCAATTAACCGGACCACTGATGGCGAAAGGGTTCGAAGATACCACCTTGTACATTTACAATCGTTTCTTGTCGCTGAACGAGGTCGGCGGCGATCCGAGCCAGTTCGGCCTTAGCTCAGATGCATTTCATGAATTCAGTTTACGAAGAGCCCGAACCTGGCCGCATAGTCTCAACGCCACATCGACCCACGATACCAAGAGAGGAGAAGACGTGCGCGCCCGCCTCAATGTGCTGTCGGAAATGCCTGATGAGTGGGAGCGCCATGTTTTCCAATGGGGCGAGATGAACCGGCCCCATAAACGGCTGGTAAGAGGACGTGAAGTTCCTGACCGCAACGACGAATATTTTCTGTACCAGTCTCTGTCTGGCGCGTTGCCGCTGGCCAAAGAAGAACATGCCGGGTTCGTCGATCGAATCAAGGATTACACGATCAAAGCGGTGCGCGAAGCCAAGGTGCACACCGGCTGGCTCAAGCCCGATAACGACTACGAGGATGCTTTCCTCGGCTTCATCGAAAGGATTCTCGAGCCGTCGAAAGACAATTCCTTTCTTGGCGAGATGCGCCAGTGGACGCGCAAGATCGCGCGTTTCGGCGCGCTTAACTCTTTATCCCAGACACTTTTGAAGCTGACCTGTCCGGGCGTGCCTGATCTATACCAGGGAACTGAGCTGTGGGATCTTCATTTCGTTGATCCCGATAATCGCCAGGCGGTGGACTTCGAGCTGCGACGCAAGTTTCTTGCTGAAATAAAAAAGCGGGAGAAGGAGAATCTGCAGTCTTTACTGCTGGATCTTCTGACCCATTGGGAGGACGGACGGGTTAAGCTGTTTTTGATTTACAAGGTTTTGAATTTCCGCCGGCGCCAACAAGAGCTGTTCCAAAATGGCAGCTATGTTCCGCTTGCTATATCCGGCGCGGCAGCGCGGCGCGTCTGCGCCTTCGCCAGGCGCGATGGCGCCGTTTGGACTGTGGTTGCGGTTCCGAGATTTCCAACGGCTGTCTTTTGCGCCGAGAATGCGCCTTTGGGTCGGCAAGGCAAATGGGAAGATACGGTGCTTGAGTTGCCGGGCGATAGCCCCGCGGCCTGGAGGAGTGTATTCACCGGAGAGACGCTGCCAGCCCCTACAACAATCGATGGAAAAAGCTATTTATATTTGAGCGATCTCTTTTGCGATTTCCCGGTTGCGCTGCTTGAGCGCAATTCGCCAGCGTCGAGAGATGCCGCGGCTTCCTTGCCGCTCCAAGAGCGTTTGCAGTGAGTCGCGCGCGCCGCGAGCGAGTCGCGGATTGGCGATCACAAACCTTGTCCCGAGGCTTTCACGCGGCACTCGCTGACACGGAACTCCCTTTCAAACAATCGAGCCCTGCGAGCGTGCGGAAAGATTTACACGATCACGTTCTTACCGGCTGTTAAATTCCGTTGTTATCCTAGAACTATGGCGTCGGACCTAACCGTAATCCTCAACGCCGGCGCGCGAAGGGCCGATGACACTGCAGTCCAACGGCAGCTGGTTCAACTCTTTACCGCCAAAGGCTTGCGAGCGGATATCCAGTTGGCACGAAGCGGCGCGGAAATTGTTGAACTGGCGCGGCGCGCAACCAACGCCGACAGGTCTGTTGTCGTTGCCGCAGGCGGGGACGGCACCATCAATGCCGTAGCTTCCGAACTTGTCGGCAGCAACAAGATACTGGGAGTTTTACCGCTGGGAACACTCAACCATCTTGCAAAAGATCTCGGGATGCCTCTCGATCTCGAATCAGCCGTAGACGTCATCGCGCAACAGACTCTGGCGCGAATCGATATCGGCGAGGTCAACGGCCGCTATTTCTTGAATAATTCCGGCCTGGGACTTTATCCGGGTATTGTGCAT
>JAICEJ010000181.1 GCA_025924215.1 Candidatus Binatia bacterium | reverse complement strand
GCTCTGGCTAGACAATAGCTGCATCGAATTGCCTAAACCATGAGCTAACACAAAAAAAATTTGTTGGAAGGATTTTAGCCGGGACGAAATCTGCCACCGTAATCGTGCGAGTTATGACAGGTTACGGTTTTTCACGATATCGGGATCATTCACAAACTCACATCCAATTCTTACACGCTCGGCAAAGCGTAATGATGAAGCGCGTCAGCCGAAGTCTTTGGGTACTTCTGGACCCGCACGCTCGGCACGTGAGATCCTTAATATTCTGCGGGCGCGGTTGATGGCTTCACGACCTTCTTGACGCCATCGCCAACCGTATTCGCCGCATCGCGTGTTCCGTGCCCGATTTCTTTGGCAACGTCACGAGTGCCGTGACCAATCTCTCGAGTTACATCCCGAGTTGTGTGACCGATCGTTCGACCCGCTTCTTTAATGTGAGCACAACCTGATACAAAGCCAGCTACAACAAGTAGCAAAAGAGTTTTCAGGAGATATTCAACCATTGCCCCTCCAAACTCGCCGCAGCGATTTTAGAGGAGCATGATATCACACCTAAAAAATCATTGACGATAAGAGAATCCAGCCGGTCCTCTGCCGCAGCTTGCTACAATCGACAACAACATGACAGAAGTGAGTTGGATTCTGCGTTAGCGGATATGCACCGAATTCCGACACTACCCAAGCGCCGTGCTAAATTGAGGTTAGCACGGCGTCAGTCCAACCAATCGTTCTCCTTGAGCTTTCTCGGCAGATAGGTTTTGGTCAGATACTGAAAATCTTTATTGGCTAGGGCATCGAGCTCGTACTTGAGGCCGGTGGAGAGCATTCCCTTTATTTCGTTCTGCCATTCTTTTTTCTGAAACCACTTGTACTTCAGCAGCTCGCGCGCGCGGTTGATATCTTTGTCGTTGAGTTTGATGCCAACATTGCGCGGCAAGCCATAGCGGTCGGGGTCGCTGCTCGAAAAACCGATGAACTTCGCCTTTGGGATGGCCATTCTCTCGCTTTCGAAAGCTAGATTGATCGAGCCCTGCTTGATGACCGAGTAGATGTAATACCCCCATGGATCGTTGTCTACGAGAACGTAAACCGGAAGTTTGTATTCTTGGTGGAGCCGGCGCGCCAAGCGGCGGACGCCGCGCGGGGGTTGGCCGTTTCCGGTCAGCAGGATGCAATTGTATCTGCGCCAGAACTTGTCTTCGGAAAGCCGGTTCCACTGAGTGCCTTTTTCGACAAGCAAGACAAAATCAGCGGTGCATTTGCTGATCTGAATGTATTCCGGCTCGACAATCGAAGGGACCGAGTAACCGCCCTTGCCGAGCCTGGTGCAGTCGACGCGATCGCCGTCATCGACCAGCACCAGCGGTCCCACAACGGTCCCCGAGTTTTCCGCCCGCACATGGAGCTCCTCACGGAGCGCTTCCAGTGTGACTTCAAGATCCTCGATCAACGGGTCGGATTCGTTCTGCCCATCGAATGTATTTTCGTGAGAGTTCTTAATCGTATGCTTCGTGCGGTAATAGATTTCTCGAAGCGAGGTGGTCAGGTTGGCTCGCTGCAGCTCGGCCAAGGCATCGGCGACGAGCACTGTCTGCATGAATTTCTTTGCCATGCCGACATTAAAGAACGAGCGCGCCTGCTTGCGCCGGCCCATTTCAATGATGCCGCGTTTCTCGTTGAAATTGACGTTGGCGAGGCTGCGCACGGGTATCGAAAGGGTCGGATCTTGATTGCGTTGCGCCGCCGTAATTACCGAGTCGGCCACTCCGACGAGCTTCTTCTCCACAACATCGCTATGACTTTTTATGTTTTTACGAGCCATGTTTTTTCCTATCTCTTGCTGCGCTTCGAGCCAGCTGCGGATTTTTTTGAGGCCGCCCTGGATTTTCTACGGCTTTCATTTTTGGAGCCGCTCTGCTGTTTCGGTTTTGCCGGCTTCTTCTTAAGATTTGCCAGAGACTCAGTGTTATCATTCAATTCGACTGCTCCCGCCAACGATTCGTCTTCGCGCCCTTCTTCCGGCGGTGCGAGTTCGCTCCTCTCGTCGCCGGCAATCACCGGCGCATCTCCTTCTGTGCCTTCCGGAGTGACAATAATGGAAAACGGAAGACCTTCGGGGCCGACGTTGCGGCCAAGGGCTTCGTCTGTTTTTTGGCCACCAGTCCGTTTGGCAGCGATTTTTTGCAATTGCTCTTTGAGTTTTTCTTTGGGCAGCTTTCCGCCCTTGAGACGATTACATGCTTCGACAACTTCTTCGATATAAAGCTCGAATATATTGCGTCGGCGGAACTCACTCTTGGCGTGCTCGCGTCGTCTAAGAAATACTCCGAGCCGCCGACCACACTCTTGCAGAGCCAGTTTGATTTCCTTTCGGATCTCGTCGTAATCGGCGATAGCTTCCTTCGATTCGCTGGTGAAAGGAACCCAAACTGACGCCATATGAATGAAGATCACCATCGGACCGGCGGGCAGCGCGCCTCGAGATTGAGGAACGCCGTAGTTACGCCAACTGGTATCGAGCACGGCCTTGAAGGTCGAGCAGGCGGACTGCTGATACAAGAGCGGCACCCGGTTGGCGTAACGGATCACACGCGCCAGCTCATTATCGTTGTCTTGCTGCTCCCCTTCAGCGAGTGCAACCCTAGGCTGTTCGGATTTCTCCGGCGCCTGTTCGGGAGCCTTGCCATACGCCAGGCCGGCCTCGATCAGGAAAGGGTTGCCCCGGTAAACAGCAGGGGGCCGCGTGACGGCCGTGTAGAATTCTCCTTTGATTTGCTTATAGAGACCGTGGAGGATCGCCCTTTCACCGATCGGCGAGATGCAGTTGCTCGGCGGCGCCATAATCTTGGTCGATTGAATCGCTCTATAAAGAGCCTCAGCGGCGGATCCATGAACATTGCGGGGGCGAATGCCCGGCGACAGCTTTGCCGTCTTGCAGATCTCCTGTGCGAGATTGCTCGATACCCGGCTGAAATCGCTGCTCAAAAATCCGGCGAGCGACTGGCTTTTACTGTCGTGCAGCATCCTCAGTAAAATTCCGAACTCGATGCCGTAGGGGTGCGGCTTGATTTCACGCGGTTGTGGCGGCAGCTCCTGAATTGTTCGCGGATACTCTTTAGTCTCGCCCTCTGGAGTCTGATAAACGAGCTTGACGTGCGGGTTAGCAATCGCGGTCTGCTCGAGATATTCATCCACCGAAGCCCGTCCTTTTTGATACCGGCCTTCTATTTCGAGCGTCACCTGAGTGCCGCGATGGTTCTCCCAATCGATCTTCTTGTTCTCAAAAATCCGGGGCTCGTTCTTCTTGGTATCGATCTGAACCTCGAAATAATGAGCCGGGGACCGGGCGCTGATGCGGGACGTGATCTGCACCGGTTTACCGGTTGTGAGTTGCGCATACATGCCGGCAGCCGATATGCCGATCCCCTGCTGTCCACGGCTCATGCGCAATCGGTGAAATTTGGACCCGTAGAGAAGCTTGGCAAAAATTTTCGGAACCTGCTGGCGGACAATACCCGGCCCGTAATCGATCACGGTGATGCGAAATCGATTGGCCTGGCTCGGTGGCGGCGCCGCATTGCCATTCGGAGCGACCTCCAGCCTGACAATTACTTCGGGTAGGATGCCGGCTTCCTCACAGGCGTCAAGCGCGTTGTCGACAGCTTCTTTGACGCAGGTAAGCAGAGCCTTTCTTGGATTGTCGAAACCCAATAAATGACGGTTTTTGGTAAAGAACTCGGAAACCGAGATTTCTCTCTGACGCGCGCCCATTTCTACCGCCGATAGCGAGATCTTTGGCGCAGCAGGCGGAACTTCGACTAAGTCAGTGGACTTTATTTGAGCCTTGGACATTTTGATTATTTGCTCCGTAAATCAGAATCAGTGTAGCTGGTTGAGTTTGAGAGTTGACTACGTTGAAAGCGCTTCGCTCATCGAACGTAGCGTTACGAATTATGGATACGGCAAAATTGTGGTCAGTGATTTGACGCTTGCTAGTATACCAGACGCGAGACTTTTTGTACTAGCGGGACTGGAAACAGCGACTTCGATGAGCCTGTTTTAGTTCAGAGATCAAAGGCAAGCCGATGAAAAGAAACTGTATGCGGCAAGAGTAAATTGCGAGAGATAAAGCTTGCCGGGTGTAACTTTGCTGGCGCTATCATTTAGCTAGGCACAAGAACTTAGCTAAGCACAAGATAGGCACAAGGAATAGATCGGCTGTCCGGTTTACTGCCAGCCGTAAAAACGTTTTGCGTTCTCCCCCAAAATTCTATTCTTGGCCTGCTCCGAGATGTCCTTCCTGCCGCGAATCGTTGATACGACATACGGAAAGATACCGTCCCAGTGCGGATAATCGGAAGCAAAAAGGACCTTATCATCGCCGATTCGTTCGAGCACATAGGGAAGGGTCTCTTCTTCGGGCTCAGTGGCGAAAAACAGGTTGCCGTGCTTTACGTACTCGCTAGGTTTTTGCTTGCACGCGGGCGCTTCCACTTTGCCGCGCTTCTCCCATTCCTCATCCATTCGTTCCATCCAATAAGGAATCCAGCCCACGCCGCATTCAAGAAAAGCGATCCGCAGCTTTGAAAAACGTTCCGGAATGCCACCGTAGATTAGGCCGACAAACTGAATCACCGTCTCCACCGGCCGGCCAATGGTATGCATGAACATGAAGCTGTCGAAGCGGATTTCTCCGGCCGGGCCGGCGCGCCGGTTATGCACACAGAGAGGAACATTGAGCCGCTGAAGCTCGTCATAAATCGGCCAGAAAATTTGCGAGCCGAGGTGTTCCTTCATTCCCTGAGTCGCTACAGCGATGGCGGATAACCCGAGCTTAGTGATCGCTCGGTTTGCCTCTTCGACAGCCGCTGCGGGATCCTGAAACGGCAGCAAAGCGACGCCTTTTAAGCGCGGCGATTGCCGGCATACACCGGCGATAAAGTCGTTGTAGGCGCGCGCATAAGCAACGGCATAATCGCGCTCGATCAACCCGTTGACAGCAAAGCTGCTCGTGGGAAACAAAACTGAAGTATCGATGCCTTCCTTGTCCATGTCTTTGAGTCGGGTGAGCACATCGCAGTCCTCCAACCCGCCGACCAGGCCGCCCATGCCGGTATCCATGCCGTCGGACGGAAGCAGAGGACGGCCGCGCTTGCTATGCGGCTCGGCTAAATGTTTTCGGACATCGGCGTCCTTTTCAACGATGTGGCCGTCTGCATCAATGGTTTTCACGTGACCTCCTGTTCAAACGAATCAATCCGGGCAATTAGTTTTTGTCTTCGGCCCGAAGAGAACTCAACCATTCTTCATGCACATCCACCCAGATAGAATCCTGATCGGCGCACGAAGAGAGTGCGCTCAAATCGAACCTGACGGTGTAAAGCGGATCGTACAGGCCGCGATGATCTTTGGGATTTTCTAAAACACCGTGAACCAAACCAATCACGCCGCGTTTGCCGCGGATATATTCGGGCGTGCGTGGATTATTCCGACGGGCCATTTCCGTAGCGACGACAACCGCGTCGCCGATTTTAAATTTACAATCGCTTGCGCTCATAGGTCTCGTCAATCGGGTCGAACTCTCGGCGTCTCCGGCATTGCTCCGGCCTGCCGCGCTTCGCTTAGCTCGGAAGGTTCCTTTGCTAACCCGGCGCCAATCAAGCTGTCGATGGTGACGAGCTTGGCCAGTTCCTCCGCCGGCATACCTTCGGTGCCGGCGGGTCGCTTTGGCAAAACAAAATAGCGAACGTCCGAAGTGCTGTCCCACACCCGAACCTCCTGTTCGGCAGGAAGCTCTAGCGAAAACATCTCCTTGAGCACGGCGCGCGGTGTCTGCACAATTCGTTCTTTATAGATATCATGCTTATACCACCACGGGGTGTCGCCGAGAATGTCGTACGGGTAGCACGAGCATAAAGTGCAAACTACGACGTTGTGAACAGCGTCGGTGTTTTCCACGACGAGTAACTTGCCGACCTTGCCCTGGTGCACGCCCATTTCCCTGAGCGCTTCCCTTCCGCTCGTCAGCAAAGCCAGTTTAAATTCTGGATCCGTCCAGGCTTTGGCGACGATGACCGCACCGGCCCAGGGTCGCTCCTCATGAAGTTGCTTCCAGCGCTGCTCTAACTCTTGTCGTGTTGCCCAGTGCCGCTCGATCAGGGCTTGCACGAAAACCTCGAGCAGTTCCTGGTAATCTTTTAGATCCTGCTCCAAACTGATCATGCGCTCTTCCAAGGTGCCGTGATGCTCTTTCTTTTTGATCCTGAAAAAATCATCGTAATCGCCGCGCTCCTTGCGGTTATCTTCGATTACCATGTCCATGCCTTCGACACTGCGTGAAGAAACAAGCGCGATTCCCTTGACATACTCGTCAAGCCATTCTTCCAGATAACGCACCCGAGCTTCCAAATTTTTGCCCTGAGGTTTTCTCGTCTCGAAGAATTGGTTAGCGCGTTTGAGCGCGGCGCGCGCCTTTAGCAAATCGTAGAACGTGACGATGCCCCGACGGATGAGATAAATAATACGCGGCTCCAAACGCTTCGCCCGATAGTATTCCAAGTCCTCTTCGACCGCGGTGATGTGAGCCTCATAATCGTGCATGTGCCCTTCGAAAGGCTTGTGTCCATGTTTTCCCGACATGTCGATTCTCCGTTACCATTGGTGCTTGGGCGAGCTAATGGTTTGTTCCGCGCTATCCCTCAGGATGGCGCTTTCTCGGCCCGTCACTGTAGCACCCGTCAGTGAGTATCGAAAATCTCCTGGTACTGTTTCAGCTTGTCTTTGGTAGCATCGCGCTCGGTCGCGCTTGGCTTTGCCGCATCCGCTACCGGCGGCAAGCATCCGAATTTTAGGAGACAGGCCATCAACAACAGCCGCGCTTTAGTAGCGGTGAGATTATTGCCGGCGATGGCTAAAGGGTCTCGTTTGGCGTCGACAAAGCCGCTGGCGTTGCCCCTGCCTACTTTAACCACTGGCATGCCGCTAAAAGTGGCTCGTTTGAGGGCCGCATCAACGGAATTGCTCATCGCACCAAAAGGCGCTGAGCCCTCGGCGACAAAACCAGCCAGCGGCGCAGTACGCAGGTTCCTGTCGATCCGCGCAAGAATATCGACTTCTTGCTCGGCGCTGCCGGCAGTGTCTTCGGGAAGGTAGCGCGCATGCTTGAGTAGAGTGACCTTTGGAATTGCGGTCGCCAACAAATTTCCTGTCCCATCCTTTATTGGCACCGCAATGGTCCCGATATGTGATCCTTGCATTCTGGAACCCTGAACCTGATCCGGCAAGTGCCGCGTATTCACCAACGAGTTGTGCGTATGCCGCTTGACTGTTTTGAACGAGAACTGCGGCGCGCCGGGATGGCCGATCCTGCCGATAATGCCGCCATGACCGCCCGTGGCAACGTATCCACCCGGGCGCGCGTCGGCTTTTTGCACGTCGCGCGAGGTGAAAATCTGTTCGTCCAGGATGGCCACGGCGCCGACGCAATCGTTTCCCGACTCATCAGCCCAAATTCTTGAACTGATATAATCCACCGCATCAACGATGTTGCGATCTCCGTCATTGCCGATGGCGCCATGCGGCCGTTGCGAAGAATTTCCGACAAGAGGCACCGTCGTATCGATCAATAAATTGAGCCAATAAATCGTTTCTTCGACGAATGGGCTGCCCTCCAACCAAATGGCGCCAGAATACTTTCCGCTGCTCAGCGCGCCTTGAACGATGTTGGTGACCCGTGCGAGTGCCGACATCGGCGGCTCTTGACGCAAGTACGGCGGTCGATAAGGAAAAAAATCCGTGCCGCGGATTTCCGGCGCAATCTCACCGCTTCCGATATCCGTGCGCTCGCCGGCGCTTCGTCCTTTCGCATACCCGCCGGAAGGGAGCGCGCGGTAGAAGTCGAACTCGGCCTTGCCGCTAAGCAAACAACCGACGCCATCCTCGGAGATACCCAGACGATCTATTTCTTCAAACAGCCTGGAGCCGTCGGGGAAAAACGGCACCCGGCAGAGTTCTGCCGGCACATCTTTATCTGTTCCGTCCATTTCCCAGGGCTGGCCGTTGGCTTGTCGCGCCATATAGGGCAACGGATAAAGGCCATCCTCCGGCTTGAGCGTGACTTCATAAACCGGTTTGTCCTCGGAACTCGTGCGCTGTTGATGAAAAGCGCCGGCCGCGTCGAGATAGCCGTCCGGAGGTCCGTAGAGTTCCGCCGAGTCGCGCTCCAGTGGGTGAGCGCTGAATTGTTCGACATAAACAGTCACGGGCGCAGCCAGCCGTTGCGGCCTTAGAACATCGAAACGAAGGGGAGTACCATCGGGCTGGTTCCGCGGCGATAAACCATATTTCGCACGCGCCTTGTTGCTCGTCACCAATGGTTCGCTGTTTTGGATGGTCGCCGTCGGTCCTGAAAAAACTGCGATAAGAGGCTTTTTACCAGCCTTCATTGAGTCTGCCACGCAAATCTCCGCTGCTGGCGAACGTTGGAAATTGAACGAGTATGCTCACTGGTCCGGAGGTTTCAAAGTCGATCGCGACACTCCATTCAAGCTTACCGCAACACCGAGCTGGCCAGCAATTTACTTGAGCTCGTACGGAATCTGCTCGGGTCCGTAGCCTTGCCAATATCTTTTTGTCGCCGGATCATAGCGCCCCTGTAAGAAACCACCGGCTTTTTGGGCCCGAACGATAATCGCAACCGTGCGCTCATCGCCGCTCTCTTCGGCATGAATCTGAAAAGGCCCGACGAGGTCTACTTTTCCCGGACCTACGTTTACCTTCTCGGTCTGACGGATATCGGCGTAATCGGATTTTGCGCCGTCATCAACCCGCTCATACCGTTCAATTGACTCATGACCGTCAAGCACCCCATAGAGGGTCCAG